>JAJRSV010000267.1 GCA_024278655.1 Bacteroidota bacterium
CTTAAGTTTTTTGCTTCTTCTTTGTAGCTGCGGGAAACAGAATGTTGTTCAATATCAATCTATAGCCGGGCGAGTTTTTGTAAAATGTTAAATCGGTCGGCGGATCGCCTACGGCATGCTGGTAATCTTCCGGGTCGTGACCACCGTAAAATGCAAAGAACCCTCTCCCGTAATTTCCGTAAATGTACTTAACCTGGTCGGTGCCTTCGCGCTGAGCAAGTATTGTTACCGATTTTTTAATACGGCTTTCGCGGAACATTGTTGTCTGACCCATAAACCCTTTTATTACACTTACGTGATCCTGTGTAAGCATAGTAGGAACAGGATCGTACTTGGCAGAAAATTCGAAGAGTGTAAAGTAATCGTTATCAAAGTTTCCTATCTCAATCGGTTGAATATCGATATCGCTGTATTCATAAACATAAGGATTCATTTCAAGCTTGAAGTCGGTGAAGGCAAGTGTGTTATCGTAATCAAGCATATCCTGTGCACCGGGGTCGGGAGGGTCGCCGTCGTACATTTGTGCAACAATATCAACATCGTGTGCTGCGAGCGCAATATCGTACGAATCGGTAGCAGAGCACATTGCAAAAAGGAAGCCGCCTTTGCCCACGTAATTTTTAATCGTCTGCGCAACCACTTTCATCATATCCGAAACTTTTTTAAACCCGTTCTTCTTTGCGTCCTGTTCGTATCTTATCTGATTATCGATATACCATTGCGCATTGCTGAAGCTTGCATAAAACTTTCCGTACTGTCCGGTAAAGTCTTCGTGGTGAAGATGAATCCAATCGTATTTATCCAGGTCGCCTCTTAAAATTTCGTCGTTCCATATTTTATCGTAAGGAACCTTTGCATATTCAAGCACAAGCGTAACGGCATCATCCCATGGCTGAAAACCCGGCGGAACATACACTGCAATCTTCGGTGCTTTTTCCAAACGGATAACATCCATATTGTTTTTATCGCTTTGAACGTATGCGTAAATATCCGCCGCTTCGGATAAAGATACTTCCTGAAAAGCAACTCCTTCCAAACGGCACTCGGCTGCAAGCGATTCGCTGTAATCGAGAAGAAATGAACCTCCGCGGTAGTTCAACAACCAGTCGGCTTTTATGCCTTTGTTTAATGCACGGAATGTAACCCCGTATGCTTTCAGATGATCGGTTTGATTTAAATCCATGTAGATAAGAATTTTCGACTGGGCGGAAATTGCAACAGTGGAAAAAACTAAGAGTGCGGAAATAAATTTTATCAAGCTTATCAGCATAGTAAAGTCAGGGGTTTAAATTTATAAAACGAATTCGATCATCATCGAAAGGAATTTTCTATCAGCGAACGACCAAAACAACAATTCAAATCATTACGATAATTTTATCACGCCGATTTTTTATCGGCTTTCAGGAACAACGGTTCGGCACCTTCTTCAACAACCTCTTTGGTAATGATGCACTTTTCAATGTCTTTCATTCCCGGCAGTTCGTACATTATATCGAGCATAAAATCTTCCACTATCGATCTTAGTGCACGTGCGCCGGTTTTACGCATCATTGCTTTTTTAACAATTGCATCAACCGCAAACGGATCGAACTCAAGTTCGATTCCTTCCATCATAAACAATTTCTTATATTGTTTGAGTATGGCATTCTTCGGTTCGGTTAAGATGCTCTTCATCGCTTCTTCCGTCAATTCCTGAAGCGGTGCAACTACCGGAATTCTTCCAATCAATTCCGGAATCAAACCGTACTTAAGCAAATCTTCGGGCTGAATGTGTTCCAGCAAAGCGGTTTCGGTTTCCTTCTCTTTAAGGTCCGAAGCGAATCCCATTTTATTCTTATTTATTCTTGCGGCAATTATTCCGTCTATTCCGTCGAACGCACCGCCGAGAATAAACAGAATGTTTTTCGTGTTAAGATTTATAAGACTCTGCTCGGGATGTTTCCTTCCGCCTTTCGGAGGAATGCCTGCAATCGTTCCTTCCAGTATTTTAAGCAGCGCCTGCTGAACGCCTTCGCCCGAAACATCTCTTGTAATCGAAGTGCTTTCACTTTTACGTGCAATCTTATCTATCTCATCGATGTAAACGATTCCTTTTTGTGCGCGCTCTAAATTATAATCCGCCGCCTGCAGCAGATGGACGAGCACGGTTTCCACATCATCGCCAACGTAACCTGCTTCGGTTAATGTAGTAGCATCTGCAATTGCAAACGGAACATCGAGTATGCGTGCAAGTGTTTGCGCAAGTAATGTTTTACCAACACCCGTAGGACCGATTAAAAGAATATTGCTCTTTTCGATTTCAACATCATCCAGTTCGAAAAATGACTGACGCGAACTGATTCGCTTATAATGATTATATACGGCAACCGAAAGAACCCTCTTTGCCCTTTCCTGTCCGATAACATATTCATCGAGCGATTTCTTAATTGATTCCGGAGTCTGTTTCGTTTTTTCGCTCCGGTTTGTGTTGCTGTATGCGGCAAGATTGTTTTTTAATATATCGACACTGCTTGCAATGCATATATCGCAAATGTAAACATCGGGTCCGGCAATCATACTACCGACTTCGCTGCCGTCTCTTCCGCAAAACGAACACTTAACTATTTTTTGTCCCTGTTTCTTTCCCATAATTTTACCTAACTGATTTTCTCCTTTAGAATATTAATTTTTTCTCTTGCATCATCCAAATATATTGATGCAGGAAATTTTACCAAGAGCTTTTCGTACATCTCTACGGCTTTAGCATTGTTGCCCAAACCGTACTGGTAAATTTCACCCAGTAAATATAATGCTTTATCCGAATATATGTTCTTTTCACCTTCTTCAACAACTTTAGTAAAGAGTTCAATCGCCTGCTGATAATCATTGACTGCAAGTTTCATTTCGGCAAGACGGATACTCGCAATGGAATGGAGTAAAAATGCCTGCTGGTTTTCTGCAATCAACTTATACTTTTCAGCCGCTTCGTTAAACTTTTTCTGTTCCGCTAAAAACTCGGCTTCTGCAAACGTCTTCAAATTAGACGAATCTATCTTCGACGAGTTCAAAAGCATCGAAAGCTGCAGCGCATCGTTTGCATTATCGTCTTTCAGGTTTTTCAGTATATCGGCAAGCAGTTTTTGTGCCGGTTCAATGTCTCCTTTGTAAAATCTTATTCGCGCTAATCTGTATTTTGCATCGGTTACTTTACGGATGTTCAACTTTGCCAGTACGGTAATATGTAAATAATTTCTTTCGGCTTCCGACAAATCACCGTTCAACAAAGCAATCTCTCCTAATTCTTTATACGCATCAGCAAGGTTCTCTGAATTGGATGCTTCCTTTATAATCTTATTAAAATATGTTTTTGCTTCGGTCTGATTATTCTGAAGATAAAACTTTATCATCCCGATTCGCAGCATTGCTTCGTAAGCAGATTTCGAATGCCGGTATGTTTCTATAATTTCGTTAAAAGCATCTATCACATCTTCAATCTTTTCCGAATCGTACGTAACAACCGGGAAGAAAGGTTTCCATGAAGGAATATGCTTTTGGTAATCGTCCATCAAATCCGCTTCGAGTGTTCTTGCGTAGCCGAGCTTTGCGGAAGAGAGCATTGGCGACTCGGGATAAAGATCGATAATTTTTTCATACACTTCCTTGGCAAGTGCATACTCTTTTTCTCTGAACAAAAAACGGGCATAGTTTAAAAGTTCCCTGCCCTGCTGCTTTTGTATTCTGTCCAATTTAAGATAAGCATCGAATGCTTTATCGTACTGTTTTGCTTCGATGTATAACCTTGCCAAAAGATAGTCGAACGCTGTATTCCTTTTGGTACCGAAGTCTTCCACAACGTTTATTATTTTCTCCAACGCATCCGGTTTGTTCGCAAGCGATAAAAGATTTGTTTGAACGGTAAGCAATTGCTGTGGGTCGTTGTTTAAAATTTCACAATATTCCTCAGCGGCTTTTTCGTACTGCATTGTTACCGAATAGAGTCGTGCAAGATCGTATGAAAAGATAACTTTATCGTCCGAAAGCTCTTTACCCTTTTGGTAAAGTTCAATCGCTTTTTCGAAAGCCCTTCTTTCAATAGCGTAACCTGCAATAACACGGTAGAAAACAGCATTCGGCTCGAAGAGTGAAAACGGTTCATCCCAGGTTTCAAAAGCTTTCTGCTCGTTGCCCATTAAATAATATGAAGAACCTAACATTCCGTAAAGGTTAATGTCTCGCGGTTTTCTTTTAATTGCCTGCTCGATAAGATTTATTGATGCGGCATAATTTTTTAGCTGCATATAAACCCTGTTCAATGACTCAAAATAGAGGTTATTGTTCGGATCTGCCAGATACAGTTCTTCATAAAGCTTTGCCGCCTTTTTCAAATCGCCGCTTTGTTCGTAACTTTGGGCAAGAGCATATTTGTTCAACAATCCGCCGTTGTTTTGTGCGTATAACGATACAGCAGCAAACAGCAGAAAAATAACGAATATTCTTTTTGTCATATTTCTAAAATAAGGAATAAAAGGACGGTTTCAAGGGGATAATTTTACGATAGAAGAAGTATTCAATTATTGCGCATCATAAGGGAATTTGCAACTCCTCTTATTTTAAGTACATTGAATAAAAATCTACACTTCGTTACCTTTGTTTATTACAAGATTATGAAAAAAGTATTTATTTTAGGTTCAACCGGCTCAATCGGCGTTAATACGCTTAATGTAATCAGAAACATTGCAGACCGATTTGAGGTTACGGCACTGACGGCAAATTCAAATACCGATCTGCTTCTTGCGCAGGTAAATGAGTTTAAACCGTCGGTTGTTGCCGTAAAGGAGGAGTACGCCGCAGAAAAAATTAAAGATTTGCTTCCGCAGGGATGCAAACTTTACACCGGCAGCGAAGGATTACTTTCGGCGGCTTCGGAATCGGATTACGATATTTTTGTTGGTTCGATGGTCGGGTTTGCCGGGCTGGCTCCTACAATAGAAGCAATTAAACGCGGCAAGCGAATTGCACTGGCAAACAAAGAAACACTGGTTGTTGCCGGCGAGCTGATAACCGCTTTATGTAAAGATAAATGCGCCGAGATAATCCCGGTTGATTCGGAGCACAGTGCAATTTACCAGTGCCTTGTAGGCGAAAGCATTAATGAGGTCGAAAAGCTTATACTTACCGCTTCGGGTGGACCGTTTTTAAATAAGGATAAATCGTTTTTCGAAAAAGCAACTGTTGATGAAGCGCTTAATCACCCGAACTGGAAGATGGGCAACAAAGTTACAATCGATTCGGCAACTATGATGAACAAAGGGCTCGAAGTAATCGAAGCGCACTGGTTGTTCGGGCTTCCGACCGAAAAGATAGATGTGGTTATTCATCCGCAGTCGATAATTCACTCTATGGTGCAGTTCCACGACGGATCGGTCAAAGCACAGATGGGATTGCCTGATATGAAGCTGCCTATTCAGTATGCGCTTACTTATCCGGAGCGGCTGGAAAGTGATATTGAAAGAATGAACATGCCCGAAATCGGCACGTTAAGTTTTTTCGAACCCGATCTTGAAAAGTTTGAATGCCTTAAATTAGCATTCGATGCATTACAAACAGGCGGCACGGCTCCCTGCGTACTTAACGCAGCCAACGAAATTGCCGTTGAAAAGTTTTTAAACCGCGAGATAAAGTTTTCGCACATACCCGTATTGATAGAAAAAGCCCTTCGCACGATGGGCAACCACGTTTCGCCGGATCTTGACACAATTTTTGATTGTGATAAAAGAACCCGTGAATTCGTAAAAAGTTTATAAAGAATAATAAGGAAAACAGTTAATGGATTATGTAATATATTTTGCAATAACAATAGGTATTCTGGTTTTCATTCATGAATTCGGGCACTTTGCCGCCGCAAAGCTGTCCGGAATGAGAGTAGATGTTTTTGCCATAGGATTCGGTAAAAGATTATTCGGCTGGAATAAGAAAACCGGATTCAGCTTTGGTGAACTTCCCAAGGACTTTGACGGCGAAGGACATACCGATTACCGCCTGAGTCTTTTACCCTTGGGCGGATACGTTAAAATTGCAGGAATGATTGATGAAAGTTTCGATACTGAGTTTGCAGACAAGGAACCGCAACCATACGAGTTCCGCGCAAAATCGATGAGTAAAAAAATATTCGTTATAACTGCCGGCGTGTTAATGAACCTGCTGCTTGCATGGTTTATCTTCTGGGGCGGAAACTTCTTCCAGGGCAAACCGGTAACCAACACAACAACTATAGAATATGTTGATGAAAACAGCATTGCCGATTCTCTCGGTTTTATGTCGGGCGATAAAATAATTTCGATAAACGGAACCGAAGTAAGCAACTGGGAAGAAGTACGCACCGAACTTTTCGTGAACACACTCGGCGAAGACCTTAATGTTGTAGTTCAAAGAAACGGACAGAAAAAAACTTTGTTCATTCCGAGGAGCAGAATACCCGAAGATGAAAGTCAGGCGTGGTTTCTTGTTCCCGAAGGAACACGACCTTATGTCGGTCAGGTGCTTGAAAACTCACCGGCAAGCGAAGCCGGATTAAAGGAAAGGGATCTTCTTATCGAGTTAAACAATACTCCTCTTTACACTGCACAACAAACAACTAAGATTATTAAAAGTCATGCCGGAGTTGAAATGCCGGTGGTGGTTTTAAGAGGTGATGATACACTCTCGTTATCAATAACACCAAGTGAAGAGGGATTGATAGGAATTCGTATAGGGCAGGTTGTTACTGGTGATGTTTCTTACAAAACTTACGGTTTCTTCGAATCGTTGTACCAGGGGTGGATCGATATAGTTCGAATGACCGAACTAACGTTTAAAATTGCCGGTAAGGTTTTTAGCGGCGAGGTTGAATTCGATAAAGCTTTCGGCGGTCCGGTAAAGATTGCAAAGTTTGCGGCTCAGTCGGCTGACCTTGGTATAGCAAGCTTTTTATACTTTCTTGCAATGTTAAGTTTGAGTCTTGCAATACTTAACATAATGCCTTTCCCGGTATTAGACGGCGGACACCTGATAATAATTTTAATAGAAGGCATAATGCGAAGGGAAATTCCGGTTAAAGTAAAAATCGCAATTCAAAATACCGGCTTGATAATTTTGCTTCTTTTAATGGCGTTTATTGTTTACAGCGATATCCTTTCGTTATAAAATTGTAGCACAGATTAGTAATCTATGTAGCTTTTTCTATTATAAGTGCCGGTTGCTTTAAAAGTAACCGGCATTAATCAATTAAACAAAATCCACGACACGCCAAACCTGATTGACCTTTCGGGCATTGGATAAAACGGAGTGATGAAGTACTGGTAGCCGAACAAATTCTCCCAGATAAAATAAACAATCGCTACTTCCTGAATCTCTCCGGCGACGGATAAATCCAGCTTGTTCGACGGTTTTGCAGAGACTATTCCAAGATTTGTTTCGCTGTAAGTGTTCGTCCAACCGGTTAAAGTAAAAACGAATCCCGCTTTTAAATTCAAATTGTTTTTAAAATAATATCCGGTAAGGTACAATCCGCCCACGAACTGATATTCGGGAACACCGACCAGCATTTCATTTCCGGAATTAAAATAATACGAGCTGTTCGTTTCCAAAAGTAATCTCCAAAGCCGCAAATTTATATTCGCACCGATTCCGGATAAATTACCAAACACAACCGGCGGATTAAGCACGGCATCCGTCGGCATAACATTCGAACCGCTGCGCGTAAAGTATTTTATATCTGCAAGCAAAAACGGGCTTATAAACCTTCCGCCCGCCTCAAATGTTTTGATATCTGATTTTCCGAAATCCAACTGATTTTTTTTACTGAAGATTGAATAGCCGGCATAAAAACTTAAAGAATCGGAAAGATTAATTTTTACATCGGCACCTACGCCCGAGAAGCCCCCTTTATCATTTGCGTTTAAAAGCAGCCCGTTATAATTAATAAAGAAATCGTTTGTGCGGTTTGTATATTTATAAAAAACAGCCGGCACAACTTTACCACCGAACAAATTTAAACCCGCAACTGCCGATAACGAGTAAAGCTTAACTTCGGAGTAGGTATTTAACAAAACAGCAGGGAGTGAATCGGGCGCCCATAAATTCATTACGCTGTCGCTGCTGTTTTCGTATGTTCCTATTACCTGCATCGAGAGCAATCCGAACTTTTGATCGTATCTTAAAACCGCACCGTAAGTTTTCTCGTCGGTATCAAACTCGGTTCTTAATGTATCAATCCTGTTTTTTGTCGAATCGAAAGCAAGTTTGTAATAAACGGTAAGGTCGGCTTTTGCATTGCCGAACGGCTTTGCCAGAAACCTTAAACCGAAATTATGATTTACAACATTCTTAATTCTGTTCGGATACACAACGGGTGCCGTTAAGTTTACATCGCCGGCTAACTGTTCCGCATTGTCAATGGCGAGACCGCCGTTTAATCCTACCTCCGAACTAACGAAACTATACTGTGCTGATATATTAAACTTATTCGAAAGAAAATATTTAAGCTTGATGTTTGCCTGCCAGATACTGTGCGCCGTGTTCCGGTAGCGGTCGTCGCCTCTCCTGTTTTGTAACTGGAAGGAAAGGTTCCATCTTCTGAATATCTTAGCGTTAAACTTGCCGTCTACCATTGCTTCGCCGTAAGGTCCCTGGTAAAACTTTATTCTTGAGTAAGGAATGGGCGAGAGAAAATCCTGCGTAATAAAGTTTACCGCAACAGGATTGTTGACCGGAGAATATAAAAATCCTCTCGGCGACCGGACTATCTCGATCGAATCTATATCTTCGGAGTTAATATGGTTTAAATCGAACCGGTTGTTGAGCCGGCTATTCCAGAATACACCGTCTTCAAGATAACTTATTCCGCCGTTTCCGATGCCGTATAAAAACGTCTCATTAGGATAACCGACAAAACCGAAATCTTTTATGAAGTTTAACGAAAAGGTTCTCGTTAAATCGCCGGTATAACGGTAGTTGTAATAAAGGAATGTTTTCTTATCTATTATCGTCGAAACTTCCGATAGCGGACGGATGTGCTGAGGCACCAAAGTATCGGGAACAACTTTTTGTATTAAAAGCGAATCGGCAGCCGAAGAAGAATCGGTAAGAACCGAAACGGTAGTCGAATCTGTTTTTAAACTATCCTGTTTAATTAATAGTGAGTCGTTTGACTGGCCGAAGGTTAAAAACCCGAAAGCCAGAACGAACAACGAAATAAATTTTATCATCGGTTAAAGAAGAAGATTATTCATATTTGAAATATAGAAAATAGTTATTAATAGAGTAAGCCACAAAACCATTTAATAAGAGTAACTAAACAAGCAACGTTTATCATGTGCGCATATAATAGAGGTTTGAAAGACCGGTGTTTATAATTTTATACTTAATAATATTTTTTTTGATGCAAAATATATTTATCTTCACACCGCATTAATTAACAATTAATTCAAGGAGAGAACACATGGCAACTAAACCAATGACAAAGGGAGAAATAGTAGATCACTTAGCAAAGAAAGTCGGTACAACCAAAAAGGTTGCAAACCAATTTTTAGATGAGTTAGTTAAACTATCTTACAAAGAAGCTAAAAAAAGTTTTACAATTCCCGGCTTAGGTAAATTAACAGTCGTTGCAAGGAAGAAAAGAACAGGCATCAATCCTTTCACAAAAGAAAAGATGGTTATACCTGCAAAGAAAGTTTTGAAATTCAAAGTTTCAAAACAAGCACAGAATGCTGTATTTCCCCCAAAGAAATAACTAACAGCATAATTGTTTTTAAGCCCGTCAACCGACGGGCTTTTTTATTTCTGTTAACAAATCTTTCCTTCTTTAAACTTCAATTTATTTTTATCTTTCGATTCATTTAATTCACTCATAAAGAAAAAGCAATGAAACTTAATAAAGCATTACTCGTTTTATTGGTAATAACATTAAACGGTTTGATTCTGTCGCAGCAAAAAACGGGCGACTTAATTAAACCTGTGATATTGGAAGAAGGAAAAACAACCACGGTTTTATTAAGCGATCTTTTTTATTCGGAGAATTACGATATACAGCTTCTTCCGAATAAAAACTTTAAACTGCAATACGATAACACTAAACACATACTTAATATAACTCCCGACAAAAACTTTTTCGGATTGGATTTAATCCCTTTCAAATTGGATGATGAAGAGTATCAAATTCCCGTTAAGCTGAATAAGAAGAACAAATACCTGTTTACATTCAAGCCGGAAGGTACACCGGAAAGAGTAAACCTTTTCGGGCAGTTTAACGGATGGGACAGAAACAATTTACCGATGAGCGATGAAGACGGTGACGGAGTTTATGAAATTAAAATACCCTTGGATCCGGGAAGATACGAATACAAGTTTTACGTTGACGGCAAAGAGATAATCGATCCGCAAAATCCGGTAAAAGTACCGAACGGTTTGGGTGATTATAATTCGGTTATTATAATTGATAAAGCTGCAACAGATAAGCACTATCTTCACCTCCTTGATTACACAATTTCAAACGATACGTTTCAGTATAATTTTTATTACGAAACCCCGACGAAAGATTTAATAAACAAGAACCACGTAATTGCGTTAATCAATAACTCAAAAATTCCCGGAGAAAAGATTAAGCTTGAAGGAAACAGAATAAGTTTACTAATCACAGCCGGTGAGTTATCAAACGAAAATGTTTTGAGAATAGCAGTATCGAAGAACGGTAAGGCAACAAACTTCCAGACCGTCAGGTTGAACAACGGCTTTCCTGTTACCGATAAAAATTTTAACGACTGGCACAGTGCAATAATCTATGCGGTAATGATAGACCGTTTTTACGACGGCGATAAATCGAACAGCATTCCTGTTGAACATCCCGAACTATCGTATAAAGCAAATTACCAGGGCGGCGACTTGCAGGGATTGATTGATAAGCTTGAAGAGGGATACTTCGACTCACTCGGAATAAATACTATATGGATATCGCCGATCATCGATAATACAAACAAAGCTTACCGTGAGTATCCGCCGCCGCACCGTTACTTTACGGGTTACCACGGCTACTGGCCTGTTTCAACAAATAAAGTCGAAGAACACTTCGGCGATTTTGAACTTGCAAAAAAGTTTGTTAAAACGGCGCACGAACATGGAATAAAAGTTCTGCTCGATTACGTGGCGAATCATGTTCACGAAGAGAATCCTTTGTGGAAAGAGCACAGGGACTGGTTCGGAACACTGGAACTGCCGGACGGAAGAAAGAACCTTCGGCTTTGGGATGAATACCGTTTAACAACATGGTTTGAACCTTATATGCCCTCGTTCGATTATATCGGTTCGAAGGGAGCGTTGGAGTTTATGACCGATAACGCCGTGTGGTGGCTTAAAGAAGTTGGTGTTGACGGTTTCCGTCACGATGCTGTAAAGCATATTCCGAATAAATTCTGGCGGCTGTTAACAAAAAAATTAGTCGAGCGGGTTGAGCTACCTCAAAAGAAAAAGTTGTATCAGATTGGTGAAACATTCGGAAGCATGAAACTAATAAGCTCGTATGTAAACAACGGACAGCTTGATGCACAGTTTAATTTTAATTTATACGATGTCGCTCTTCCGGTTTTCCTCTATCAAAACAACTCATTCGAATTGCTGGATTTGCAGATGCAGAAAACTTTTCAGGTGTACGGAATGAATCATCTGATGGGAAACATAATGGACAGCCACGATAAGGTAAGGTATATGGCTTACGCCGACGGTGATATTGAATTAAACAGCAATGAAGCGATTGAAATCGGTTGGAACAATCCACCCGAAGTTGATCATCCGTCAAGTTATCAAAAGTTAAAACTTCATCTCGCTTACATTTTATCTATTCCGGGTGTGCCTGTAATTTATTACGGAGATGAAATAGGGATGACAGGCGCAGCAGACCCCGACAACAGGCGAATGATGCGTTTCGGTTCGCAGCTTAATGAACAGGAAAAGGAAACATTAAAAGACGTAAGCAGATTAATCAACATCCGTAAAGAACATTCCGCCTTGCGTTTCGGTGATTTTTATACTTTACTTGCAGATAGCAATTGCTATGCATTCATTCGCTCCGATTTTAACGAGAGGATTTTAATCGTGTTGAACAAAAGTAATAATGAGCAAAACCTTCAGCTTTCTGTTCCGCCTGTTTACAGAATAAAATCGGCAATCGATATTCAAACAGGAGGAATTACTTCAACGGAAAAAGACAAGCTATCAATTTCAATAAAGCCGGTTAGCTGGCGGATGTTTAAACTCGAAAAATAAAACAACGAATAAAAGAATATGAAATTTATAAAATTACTTACGCTGCTTTTAATTTCTCTTACTCTGTTTACCTGCAGCGATAACAAACAGCACTACAAAAGCGAACTGGAAATAAAAATGGATCAGATAGCAGAAGATTATGTACGGCTTGTTCTCGAAGTCGGGCTTTATAAACCGGGTTACATCGATGCATACTACGGTCCCGCCGAATGGAAGCCCGATGAAAACAAGAAGCAGGAATTAAACGAAGCGTTGATCGATTCACTCAACACGAAAGTCGATGAACTGCTGAACAGATTATATTCATTAAAAAATTACAATGCGAATGAACTCGAGATTTTGCGTTACAGATTTTTATCGAAGCAGCTTCTTTCCGTTAAGGCAATAATAGCTTCGCTCACCGGTAACAATCTTCCATTCGATGCGGAAGCGAAAGCGCTTTACGATGCCGAGCCGCCTCACTTCACTACCGAACATTTTCAGAAAGTTATTGATGAATTAAATGAGTTGCTGCCGGGAGACGGGGATTTGAACAAACGTGTAAATTCATTCAGAGAAAAATTTATTATTCCTAAAGAGAAACTCGACACGGTTTTTACAACTGCAATTAATGAATGCAGAAGAAGAACTTTGGAACACATCAAGCTTCCGGCTGAAGAAAATTTTGAAGTTGAATATGTAACGGGTAAACCGTGGGGCGCTTATAACTGGTATAAAGGTAATTCATTCAGCTTGATACAGGTAAACACCGACCTTCCGGTTCAAATAGACAGGGCGATTGACCTTGCTGCACACGAAGGTTATCCGGGGCATCACGTATATAACACACTGTTAGAAAAAAATATGGTTAACGAAAAAGGATGGATGGAGTTTTCCGTTTATCCATTGTTCAGTCCGCAATCGCTTATTGCCGAAGGTACGGCAAACTACGGAATACGCGTTGTCTTTCCGGGCGATGAAAGAATAAAGTACGAAAAGGAAGTTCTCTTTCCGCTTGCCGGACTAAACCCGGATGAAGCCGGTCTTTACTACAAAGTGCTCGAACTGTTAGAAGATTTAAGTTACGCAAGAAACGAAGCTGCACGAAATTATCTTGACGGTAATTGGAGTAAAGAAGAGACTATCGAATTCCTGGAAAAGTATGGCTTGAGTTCACACGAACGTGCGGAGAAAAGTCTGGAGTTTATTGAACACTACAGAAGTTACATTATCAACTATAATCTCGGGCAGGATATAGTAAAAGATTATATCGAACGAAACGGCGGAACGAAAGACAATCCGAAAAAACGCTGGGAACTTTTCCAGATGCTGCTTTCAACGCCGCAAACACCTTCGGGTTTGAAGTAGCTAATTTTTGAGTTTACGCTTTAGTGCCGCTTTAATGTAATCGTATCCTTCTTTATAAAGCGATACTTCTTTTAACATTCCGGCAATAAGTTTTTCATCAATCCGTTTGAAATCTTTTTCAAGGGGAACTATACATACTCCCCCCAAATCAACGGCGGCGGGACTGAACATTATTCCGTCTTCTTCGAAATATTGCGAAGGTCTGTGCTTCCTTCTTAAAAAGATTATTACTTTCCATGCGGATTTATCATAACTGCAAATTATATTCATCATCGGTTCTTCACTGCTTTTTATCATTGATGAATAAATCAGGTAAAAAACATCGAATGCATTCAGCAGGACTTTATCTTCCGATGCTTCAATTGTTACGAACGTGCGTAAGCCGTCGTTTACAATTGCAACGGTAAGCGATTCATCCACAACAAGCAGTTCGCCATGCTCATTTATCAAAGAATGAAATTCGTTTTCAACCGGCATGAACTGTTTGGTGCCCGCCTGAAAGTGAAGATGGTCGGGTGCCGAAGCGCCGCATTTCGGTCCGTTGTAAATAACGGTGTATTTTTTCGAAAGGTATTTTGAAATCAGAATTAAATCGTTGAACGAAGAGAGTATTTCCTGCGGTCTGTGTCTTACTGCAGCTATGGTAAAGTGCTGCGGAAAAACAGGATAAGGATTGCAAAGTATCAGATAATCTTCCAACAATAAAATTCCTTTTTGTTCCGGAGGAAGATTTTTTTCACACAGAAAACATTCGCGGTTTTTAATCGATTCATCATCAACATCCGCCGAAGTCGATTTAATTCGTTCCGGATTAAACTGCAATTTTATTCTAAAGCCGTCAAATAAAAACTCTTTCGTTTTTACATCAGCCAGCGATTTGTAACCCTCGGCTAATTGTTTCCATTCGTTCAACTGAAGCTGCATAAGCCGTTCGGATGCTTCGGCAAACTCATCGTTATTTGCCAAACGGTTTATCTCGTCATCTTTAATTAATCTTGTTTGTGCGGGTCTTAATCTTTTTAGTTTCATATCATTCCGGCTCGTCCTTGTTCATCTTTTGTCGCGCAAGTATTTCCTGGGTTCTTAAAAAATCTTTATAGCTGTCGTTCCGGTTTTGCTGCTCAATTGTTAAATCGGCATCGGTGTTGTCTTCCCATCTTCTGCAAAGATACAACGGTTCATATATTCTGCCGATTTTATAATTCCGCAAAAGTATAAGCATCATCGAATAATCCTCACCGTAACTCACGTTCGGAAAGTTTATCTCTCTTATCACTTCTGTGTAATATGCACGCGGTGCACCGAGTCCGTTTATCCGCAAAGCGTTGTTGTGTCCGTTTTCATCGGTCCATTCTTTATGATCGATTACGCCGGGAGGAATTTCATTCAGATTAAAATCGGTGAGCTTGTAACTGCCTATAACAGCAGCACATTTTTCTTCATAAAATTTATCAACAATTTTTTGCAGCGTATCCTCCCCGCTGTAAAGATCATCGCTGTCTAATTGAACGGCAAACTTTCCGCACTTGTTACTGTGTATTGCTTCGTTCCAGCACCCGCCGATATTAAGATCGGTTCTTTCCGGAATGATGTGAATCAATCGTTCATCCGATTGAGCAATTTCTTTCAGCAGTCCGGTCGTACCGTCGGTTGAATGATTATCAACTACAATAACATTAAAATCAAAATTCGCTTTCTGGTTCAATGCCGATTCAACTGCGGAGCGGATTGTTTTTATTCTGTTCTTAACAGGAATTATAACTGACGCTTCAACTTTAAAGCTATCCTTAAACTCAACAGTTCGCTTGATTTGCGGAAGGTATGCATCGATTTGTTTTAAGTACTCCGTAAAAGCTTTTTCAAACTCGCGCTGCACAACTCTGTTTTTCGGGTCCACATAATCGAATTGTTTCTCACCGGTTTTTCTGTAATCGACTTTGGCAGATGAATAAAGCGGTTCCGGAATTCTTACAACAGGAAAATTATGCGAGACTGCCAGACGAAGAGCATAAGTTCCGGCATAGTTATAGCCGGCAAATTCATTTACGCAAAATAAAAAAGCTTCTTTGCTTAACAGCATAAGCGAACCGAAATTGAAATCGTCTCTTACGCTGCCGGACTGGTAATCGATTAAAGGATGGTATGTTAACATTCCGTTCTCTTCATCATAAAAATCGGAGTAAACAATTCCCGCACCTGAATTAGCCGAAACATTTAACATTCTGTTTATTGAATC
>JAJRSV010000268.1 GCA_024278655.1 Bacteroidota bacterium
CGATGTAAGCAATGTTTTCCGCTTCGATATGATTTTTACGTTTTATCTCTTCGAGCAATTTTAATTTATCTTTAACACCGAGGTAATACTCTTTTATCTGAAGCTTTTCCGCTCTTGCTTTTACAGTGCCCGAGTTTTCACCGGTAATGATAATGGTTTCAATTCCGCAATGCTTTCTTAATCGCTCAACGCCCATGCCGTCACGTATCGAAAACCGTTTGAACACTTCGCCGTTAACACCGTAATAAACTCCTGTATCGGTTAGTACGCCGTCGTTATCAGTTATAACTACTTTTATCTTTTTTATTTTCTTTTTCAGATGTTTGTTCTTCTGTTTTAATTTTTTATCGATTACCACGCTGTCCATCCTCCGTCGACTATTAAATTAGCACCGGTCATATAAGCCGATGCATCGCTTGCAAGAAATATTAACGCACCTTTGTAGTCCGTCGGCTGTGCCATTCGTTTAAGCGGCGTTCTTTCGGAATAATTTTTAATGAAATACTCATCCTGCCGGTTTTCAACTCCACCCGGAGTTAACGTATTAACCCGAACACCTTTATCTCCCCAGTAAGCAGCTAAAAATTTCGTGAATGCAATAACCGCACCTTTTGTAACCGGATATGCCGCCGATTTGTAAAACGATTGCGAGCCGTCAGGCTTTTTATAAAGCGATTGATCGGGTGCTACAACTCCGTAAGTGGATGCAACATTAATTATACTGCCGGAACCCCGTTCAGCCATTTCAGTTCCGATTACCTGCGAGCAGAGAAACATTCCGGTTACATTCACATCCAATGATTTTTTCCACATCTCCAACGGATAATTTTCGAATTTCGATTGCTCGGCTGCTGCAGCCGGCGATTCAAACATATCGTTTATGGCTGCATTGTTTACAAGCACATCAATTCTGCCAAACTCTTTAATTATTTTTTCTTTCAAACTTATTACGGAATCTTTATCGGTTATGTCTGCTGCAATCCCTATTGATTTAGTGGGAAGGGAAGAAGCAAACTTGTTACATTCTTCTTCATCAAGGTCGCAGACTACAACATTAGCGCCTGCTTCGGCAAGTGCATGGCAGTGATGTTTGCCGATTAGTCCCAAAGCACCTGTAACAACAGCAACTTTTCCTTCGAGCGAAAATAATTTTTCAATGCTGTTCATCTTAACTTAAACGCTCTTTTCTTTCGGCTTGGTATTAAAGTTACTTACTTTTCTGAATACCGGTTCAACCGGCTCGCCTTTAAGATAGCCGTGCACATTATTTTCATCAACCGCTTTTTTCAGTATCGGCAAAACTTCTTCGTAAACTTTTAATGTGTAGTTAATATCATCATCGGAATGGGAATAACTCATATTATGAAATCCTCCCCACAGAATTCCGCGTTTTATCATTTCCTGCTGAACGAGTGATTTCATCTCGAGCGGATTACCTGCCTTCGCATCGAAAGTAATTAGCGACCTGCACTCGTAACCGATACATTTTGTGTAATCCATTCCGAGACCGGATGCAATTTTGTTGTAACCGTCTTTAAGCAGCTTTCCTTTCTCTGCGAGGTATTTCGGTACATTTTTATCACGTAGTTCGTTAACGGTTGCTTTTGCTGCTGCAAGCGAAAGGGCTTCGCCGCCGAACGTAGTGTAAAAGAAAACATCCTTATCGAGTACACTCATTATTTCTTTTTTCCCTGTTAGAATTGAGATAGGCATACCGTTGGCAACGGCTTTCGAAAATGTAGCAAGGTCGGCTTTAACTCCAAAGTATTCCTGAGCGCCTCCAACAGCAATCCTGAAGCCGGTCCACATTTCATCGAAAATTAATACGATGCCATGTTCATCGCATAGTTTTCTTAACTCGTGCAAAAAATTATCTTTGGGCGGTTCGAAGACGAACGGTTCCAAAATTATTGCGGCAATGTCATCATCAATGGAATCTTTAACGGATTGAATATCGTTATAGCTGAATGTAAAAGTTAAATCGGTTATAACATCGGGAATGCCTTTATTTCTGTCTGTCACGGAGATATACCAATCGTGCCAGCCGTGGTAACCGCAGCAGAGCACCTTATTTTTTCCTGTGTAAGCACGTGCAACCCGTATAGCCGCAGATGTTACATCGGCACCGGTTTTACTGTAACGAACCGATTCTGCATTCGGTATTACTTCGTTAAGCAGTTCCGCCACTTCAACTTCAAGCGGGTGCATAAGCGAAAAAGTTATTCCGTCTTCAAGCTGCTTTTTGATTGCATCATCTACAACCGGATACGAGTAACCCAGCGACAGGGGACCGATTGCCATGTTAAAATCTATATATTCGTTTCCGTCAACGTCCCACACGTGGGAACCTTTTCCTCTGGCAAGATATTTCGGTGCAATACCCTTAACATTTTGCTGCGGTCCTTTTGCAAGTGTTTGTGTTGTAGATGGAATTAGCTGTAATGCTTTTTCGTACAGCTTGTTCGATTCGTCAATAACGGGATAGTTTTCGTTGAATGCTACTTTGTTAGGCATTTTTAAAATTCCTTTATTATTAAAATAATTCTTCTTAATTATTTATTCATCAATAATTTTTGTGTATTGCCTGCTTACGGTTTTCAGTTCATCAAGATGATGACGGCACCAGTTAACGCCGACGTATTTTTCGTTTATCTTTTTTATTCCGGGCTTGCGTTCAAGCAAATCGAGTATGTCGTCAAGAGTAAATATTTTTTCCTCCGAATACAATTCATCGTAAACCGTTTTAATGAATTCATAATCTTCTTTATAATCGATAGTAAACCTGTGAGTCATCGAATAATCTTTGCCCGTTTCCCATTCCACATTTCCAATCCTGAACTTGTCAGGATTTTCCCAAATGTAAGGAGTAGTATGTTCCCGCTCAAACTGCTTCGAAGCATTTTCCCAGGCATCCTTAAGCGCTTCGATGCTCATTACTTCAACATCGTTTCCGTCGGGATAAGTTGCCGGATGAAGATTGCTTACAAAATCAAATTTATCATAATTATCAATATAATA
>JAJRSV010000269.1 GCA_024278655.1 Bacteroidota bacterium
TACATAGCTCTACGCAAACATAATAAAATGTTTGCTTTTTTTCCTTGAAAATTAACGGTATATCTTCGCTGCTGTTATGTGGTCTCGGTTTTTCTCTTTCTACAAATATTTGACCACTTCGGGGTCATTATATTTTTAAAAATGTCAATCGATGAAACTTAAAACTTCTCAAATCAAAAATCTCTGCCTGCCTCTGGTAGGGTTAATCGATATTCATCATTCAAAAACCAATCAATAATTAGTGAGTGTAAGCAAGCGTCCCCGCTTGCGCTGCTGGCAAGATTAAAGACAACCCACCTACGCTGAAGTTTTACTATACGAAACTTTTAGTAAGTATAGCTACGGTGGACAGGAGTAAAAAGACAAAAGATTTTGATAATTATAATTAAAAACTTCGAACATCGAACCTTGAACGTTTAACAAAGAACCACGAACCAAGCACCAAGAACAAAACACATTGCCTAATGCCTACTGCAAATTGCCTGCTCTAAATAAACTCCTGTCTCTTACTCCTGGTTTCTAAGAAACCGCATGGTAAATAATTTCCATGCAAATTAACTGAGATTCCATGCATTTCACTGCAACCATGCATTCCGCTAACCTGTTGAATTTTAAGCACTTAACTATGAAGGGAACAATGGCACGATAGTTCATATCCAAAATGCAGAAAATCCGGAGACGAATCAGTGATTATGGAAATTAAAAATAAATTATCAACCATAAATAAAAGGAGTGCTAAAATGAAAAAGCGCAGAAAAGATTTCATCAGAAGGTTTTTCCTTCCGTTGCTTATGCTTGGGGTTCTAACTTTTTTCGCAGGATGCCAGGATGAAATGACCGTTGAACCGCAAAACGGTGATGAACCGACAACAGACCCGGCTGCACTGCAATTGTTGGTCGAACAGGATTCATCCCTTGCCTCGTTCGATGTTAACTATAACGAAGACGGTCTGATGGACTTCCTGGGAAAAACAACAGAGCAGATCTATCCTTTCAGAGTCGGCAAAAGAATGAGACTTGTTAGCCGAAATCTTAACATAGAGTTTTCCGGCGACACACTCGCATTCGGCACACTTACAAAAACTTTTGAGGGCTTATTATTAATAGCCGCTTCATACGACTCGACCAGTTCCGAGCCGGACACTGTAATCGAGAAACCTTTCACGGCGGTTATTACCCGCAACATCATATTTAAGAGAATTGCAAGAACACCGTTCCCTATGAGGAACTGGATAATTGCTGCAATTTCACTGCCTGAAGGTGGAACCCAAAGTCCTAATATAGACATTACCAAGTTAACCGTCTTCTTACCGAACGGCGATACAATGGTTGTCGATTCACCGAATGAATACTACTTAAGAAGAGGATGGGGATGGTGGAGACGCGTTCCTATCATCGGAAGAGGTGAGTCCGTAACATTAAGAGTTGAATTGTTCAGTGCTTATGAAGAAGACGACTTTGTAACACTTACATACGGCTCCGACAGGTTCGGACATCACAGAGCAAAGAAATTGTTTGATCTGGTTTCATCGACTCCTGTAGGTGACGGATTTGAAAAAGTTTACGAGCAGACATACACTACGCATCAGTTTCCGGGGCATTACCATGCGATTATAACCGCAATGCCGAGACAGGTTGTGTTTGACGATTCGACTCCGGTTGAATCTGAATCGTGGGGTATTCCTTACTTTGTTCGTCCATAAACTGATTCGAATCCATAATCAGTCCTCTCCACAGAGCCCCTCCCTTTCCTTAAAGGGAGGGGATTAATATTGTAAAGAGAGGTAAAAGTTTTAGTTTGAAAATAGTGTTTAATTGAAGCTTAATTTTCGATAAATTGTTTTTACGGTATTGGTTAATTGATTAAATGAATGTTCAATTATAATTTGCAAAGAAAGATGAAAAAGTTAATAACATATTTGTTTATTGCTCTGCTGGGTTTGGTGATTTTCGGCTGCGATAAACCTGCTCCTACCGAGCTTATCGACGGCAGCACCGAAGAACTTGCCGAGTACGAGGTATTAAGCCAGGACCTGAACGACGAGTACTACAGCAACGGTTTCGATACAACGGGTGTTACGCAGGACCTTAAAGGGTTGGCGAATATTATTTCCGTATCGGGGATAAAAGTTACAGGCATAGACGGGAATACCGATTCATTTTCGTTTGCACAAACAATATTCTTCGACAAGAGCAAACCGATTTATTATTCCGACGGTCGGCTTTTAGCTTACGAAACCATAACTCCCGGTGTTATTCACTTCGATAATGTCCGTGCCCGTACAGTGCCGTTCAGAATCCGGTTCAGGGATAACGGTATGCTAAGGGATACTCTGTTAGGCAACAGGTATATTCTTTACAGCGGAAGGCACGGCGGAATGGATCAGTTTCATTACCGTCATAATTCTTCTATCAACTTTCATTTTCAAATGTTCTTTGGGCAGAGTGTTGAATTCGATATTCCAACTCCCGAAGAAGTTTTTGGCGAAGCTGCTCTTTTAGGCAGAAGAGTCGACAGAAATCTGCGTGCGGTACTTCATTGGAATGCAGTTGCAAACGGACCGAAGATGATAATTATAATAGGCGCCCGCTTAAGAGACAGACAAAATGTTGTTATACCGCTTTACAGAGTACGAACAAAAGATGACGGCGAGCTTATAATCCCGGCAAGGTTCATTAATAAAATTCCGCTCGATAAATTCGACCGGCTGGTGTTCACTTTTATAAGAAGATTTGAACACAGCGAGCGATACAACGGCAATAACGATTTATATGTATCATCACAAAGTATTCACAGTATAGTAGTTAATCTTAATTGAGAATATTAAAGTTTACACTTTTAGCAGTTATGCTTGTTAATTTTAACATATTATCCCAAAGCTCGTTTGGGCTTAACGGTTATTGGGGTTTGTCGCCGAACTTCAACACGCCGCTATATAGTTTCGAAAGCAACCCTTCCAATTATTCTCATTTAAAAGACTGGGGACTATCTGTTGTTTACGGAACGGAGTTCGCAACCAAAACGACAAACTCGAACATCTACAGTATTTCCTTATCAAAAACACTGGGCAACCATAACCTTTCCGCACGCTTTACTCCGGGATATCAAAAAGAGTTTCTGTTCAACACTGGCGAAGCTGTTCTTTTTGAAGACAGCACTTCGCAATCGTTAACGGCTGACTTTACATACAAAGAGCTGTTCGGTTTGGGTTATTCGTACAAATTCTCGGAACAGTTAAGCATAGGATTTACGTTCAGGTTTTTCAAACAGGATTTTAATGTCGAAATTCTCACTCCGGTTTTCGAAGACACTACGCTGTTTCTTCAGAGGGAAACAATTGAAGAAGACCCGAACTTCTGGAAAGGCGACCTCGGTTTGAATTACATAATAAATGATTATGTGAACGTTACACTTGCTTCAATTAATCTTTTGAACTTCGGAGAGAAATCATCCAACTCCGATTTCAGGGAATTTGAAATAAGGCGGGAAACAGCGGCGATGTTCGGCATAGGTTTAATGCCGTTCGATTTTTTAGGTGTTAATTTGATGTACGAAACCACAAACTCATTCCAGGCAAGCTTGAATACTTATTTGAGCGATTTCGGTTTCGGGTTTTCTCTTTTACACGATAGATATCAGTCGCCGTATATTGCCGGAATGATGCCCTCAATAAGTTATAAGGGTGAAATATTCGAAGTGTTTGTTTCGGGAGTGAAATATTTTTCAAACAGAAAGAAACAGCATTCGGTAACTGACTTTAAAGAGAAAGGTATAAGCAACGTAATTAACAACCGCTATAGTTTTGATAAAATTTTGCTAACCGTATCATTAAATATTAATACCATTAAAGATAATGCCGTTAAGTTTATCGATGTTGAAGTTGTAAAGGATATTTATCCCACTTTTTCCGAAAACTATCTCGATTATCCTTTTGCGTACGGTACAGTTGTTAACCTTACCGATGAATATGTTAACGTAAAACCCTCGGCAAGAATTGAAGGAGTAAACACGGAAAGTATTCAATCGGATGTTGCAACCATTGCTCCTAAAGATACGGCACGAATTCCGTTCTACATTATCATCCCGGAAGATTATCAAAATGAAAAGACAATACTTTCCTATGCAAATTTTTATGTTACCACAAAAGGCGATGAACCGGATGATGAGTTTCAGAAAGCCGTACTGGTGAACAGCGTAAACTCGTGGGACGGAAGGGTTAGCAACCTTCGCTACTTTATAAAGAAGGATATTGACTTTTCTATGACCCACGCCAAAGATGTTTTAAGCCGATACAAAGCCGAACTCGATACAATGCCTGCAATTCTTAAAACGTTTTATAAGGCAAAAGTGCTGTTCAACGATTTCATCAGTAAGATGGTATATATATCCGATCCGCGGGCAACAGGCGAGTATGTTCAGTTTCCACACCAGACCCTCGAGCTAAAAGGAGGCGACTGCGACGACCTGAGTGTTTGCTACAGTTCATTGCTCGAAAGCGTCGGTATTCAAACGGCGCTTGTTGATTATAAAGCAAACGGCGGTGTGCGGCACGTTAACATACTTTTTAACACCGGGCTTTCACCGAACGAAGCGAATTTGATTACCAACAACGATACAAAATATTTTATACGCGAAAGTCTGGAGGGTAAAGACGAAGTATGGCTGCCTGTTGAAGCAACATCGTTAACCGATTTTGAAACGGCGTGGTCGGCAGGTGCTGAAAAGTTTAACAGGGAAGCGATTAGTGAGTTGGGTATTGCTACGGGTAAAGTTCAAATTATAGATGTTTACTAAAAATTGAAAAAGGTGATAAAATGAAAAAGTTAATTTTATTATTATTGTTTACCGGAGTTGTTTCGGCACAAACTTTCAAAGTCGAACAGGTTTCCGGCGATGTTAAATATCAATCCGGCAGCAGCGAAAGCTGGGTTGAACTTAAAGCCGGCGAAACCGTTAGCGATGATGTTACAATATCGACAGGAAAAAATTCATCGGTTGTTCTTTCGGGAAAAGGTGTGCAATTCAAGCTTGGCGAATTAGCGGCTGTTTCGATAAGCAATATTAAAAAGATGAACATCGATGAGTTGTTGCTTGCTCTTGCAATGGAAGATATGTTGAAGGCACCGAAGAAGATTGAAAAGAGTTCCGATAACACTGCAGTTTACGGAAGCGAGGAAGGTAACAAGAACGAACCGATGATAAAATCGAATGACTTTGGCATTAAACGATTAAACGGTGCAGTAGAGTTAGCGGGTAACGGTTTCGAAGAATCTGCCGTGGTAGCTGCAAAAGAAACTTTCCGCAAATATCCCGATACGAAAAACCTTGTTTCCTACAGAATATACTTTGCAGATATCCTTTATGAAAAGGGTTTGTACGAAGAGGCGCTCGATGAGTATGTGGATATTCAAAAATTAAATCTGACGGATGAAGAAAGAGCCAAAGTAAACGAGAAAACCGAATCGATAAAGATGAAACTTTTGAGTGATTGAAAGATTACAATATTACAAGACTTACCTGACAATAGGCGGGTTGCAGGATTAGATGTTAGTTGCCGATGAATGGTTGAATGTGTAATGAATCATTTGACGTTTCACTCTCAATGAATGACTTCATCAAGAGTAAAGTCTAAAGTAAAAAGACTAAAGATGAAAACTTCTAAAATCTAAAATCGGTAATGGGTGTTCGATATTCATA
>JAJRSV010000270.1 GCA_024278655.1 Bacteroidota bacterium
ATAATCATCGACGCTGATGTCCGCGATTATGCAATACTTTCTATTCCGATGAAGAAGCTTTGCAATGTTGATTGCAAAGGACTTTGTTACAAGTGCGGAAAAGATTTAAACGAAGGCGAGTGTGATTGCGAAACAGAAGAAATTGACGAACGGTTTAGACCGTTGTTAGAATTAAAAAACAAATTAAACCCTAATTAAACGAATGGTAGAATAATTATGGCACATCCGAAACGTAAAATATCGAAAAGCAGAAGAGACAAAAGAAGAACACATTACAAAGCAACCGTTCCTTCGATGAGTACTTGTTCGAACTGCGGCGAGATTAAATTAGCTCATCGTGCTTGCCCTTCCTGCGGCTACTATAAAGAAAGATCCATGTTCATCCCAAAAGGATAATTAAATTACAATGGAAAGCAATCAAACTTCCGGCTCGCGCTGCAGAATTGTTGTTGATGCGATGGGTGGAGATTATGCCCCCCGAAATGCTGTGCGAGGCGCCTGGGATGCTTACGTTGAAAATAAAAATTTCGATCTGATTCTTATAGGGCAGAAGGATAAAATTCTTGAAGTGGCTGAGGCAGAGAATCTCGATATAAAAGATGATATGATATTTCATACCGATGAAGTTATAGAGATGAAAGACAGCCCGGCGGTTTCTATTAAACAAAAAACCAATTCGTCGATTGTTGTCGGTGCAAAGTTGGTAAAGGAAGGAAAAGCCGATGCATTTGTAAGTGCCGGTAACACAGGTGCAATGACGATGAGTTCGATATTAAACATCGGCAGGATAAAGGGCGTGCATCGTCCCACTTTAACGGCACCTTTCCCGAACGAAAAAGACGGCTTTACATTTATTGCGGATGTTGGTGCTTTCGTCGATTCCAAACCGCAGCATCTTTTCGGCTTCGCAGTTCTCGCTTCAATTTTTGTCGAGGAAATATACGGCATTAAAAATCCGAAAATAGGATTGCTGAATGTGGGTGAAGAAGAAAGCAAAGGTTACCAGCTTACAGCCGAAACATCGAAGCTGCTTAGCGAATCGGATTTGAACTTTGTAGGTAATGTGGAAGGCAAGGACATCTTTAAAGGCAAAGTGGATTTGGTTGTGTGCGACGGCTTTATCGGTAACATTCTGCTAAAGTTTGCCGAGAGTATTATTCCTTATTTAAAAGCTGCTTTTAAAAATTATGCTGATAAAAATTTGATAAACAAAATGAAAATAGGTTTGTTGAAATTTCCACCATTAAATGCAGCATTTAAAGAATCGTTAAGAAAAGGAGACCCGGATAATACTGGCGGCTTACCGTTGCTTGGAATTGATGGTATAAGCATAATCGGTCATGGTTCAAGCACACCGCTTGCAATTAAAAATATGGTTTTGCGTGCAAAAGAAATGCACGATAAAAATTTGATTGAGAAAATTGCCAATGCAATTCAAAAACATTCTAATGTTCAATAAAAAATTCAGGAATTTATTTTGAGTGATAAAAAGTATAGTGCAGTTGTAACCGCAGTGGGGATGTATGTACCGGATAAAGTTTACGATAATGCTTACTTCGAATCTATTGTCGATACTACCGATGAATGGATTCGTACCCGTACGGGAATCAGGGAAAGAAGAATTTTAGAAAAAGGTGCTACAAGCGATTTGGCTACAAAAGCAGCCGAAGACCTGCTTAAAACACATAACGTTGACCCCAAAGAAATTGATATTATTATTGTTGCAACCGTTACGCCCGATATGTTCTTTCCCGCAACTGCATGTCTTGTGCAGGATAGAATTGGCGCCACAAACAGTTGGGGTTTCGACTTATCGGCAGCTTGTTAGGGATTCCTTTTCGCATTTCAAACTGCCTGTTCATTTGTTGAAAGCGGAAGGTACAAAAAAGTGCTGCTCATCGGTGCCGATAAAATGAGTTCGATTGTTGATTATACAGACAGAAACAACTGTATTCTTTTCGGCGATGCGGGCGCGGCAGTTTTAATTGAACCGTCGGAAGATTTATCGCTTGGACTTCAGGATTCGATTTTAAGGATTGACGGTTCCGGAAGAGAAAGTCTTTATATGCTCGGCGGCGGAAGTCTTAACCCCTGCACTCACGAAACGGTAGATAAAAAGATGCATTACCTTTACCAGGACGGAAAAGCCGTCTTCAAGGTTGCTGTTAAAGGAATGGCAGATGTTTCTTACGAGTTGATGCAGAAGAACAATTTAACATCCGACGATGTTGCTTACCTCGTTCCTCATCAGGCAAACTTACGGATTATTGATGCAACCGCACAAAGAATGGGATTGAGCAAAGATAAAGTTATGGTGAATATTGACAGGTACGGCAACACTACGGCAGCAACAATTCCTTCGTGCCTTGTTGAGTATTACAGGGACGGCAAAATTAAGAAAGGCGATAAGCTTATTCTTTCTGCATTCGGTGCCGGATTTACATGGGGTGCTTTGTATGTTGTTTGGGCAATGGATTAATAATTTTGGATTGCAGGAAAATTAATGAGTAAGAAGGCGTTTTTATTTCCCGGTCAGGGTTCGCAATATGTAGGAATGGCAAAAGACCTTTTTGAGAATTCGGTTGAAGCCAAAGAGATGATACTTACCGCCGATGATGCGTTGGGTATTAATCTTTCGCACATAATGTTCAGCGGTCCTATCGATGAATTAAAGCAAACCGAATATACTCAGCCGGCAATTTTTCTTCACAGCGTTGTGCTTGCAAGCATTATAAGAACCGTTTCGCCCGAAGGTGCTGCAGGTCATTCTTTGGGAGAGTACTCAGCATTAGTTGCTGCAGGTGCGGTTCAGTTTTACGATGCGGTTAAGCTTGTGCGGGCTCGCGGTAAAGCTATGCAGCAGGCAGGAATCGATAACCCCGGAACTATGGCTGCCGTTATTGGAATGGAGCCGGAACAGGTTGATGCGATTTGCAAAGAAGCTTCAGGTGCAGGTATTGTGCAGAGTGCTAATTTCAATTCGCCGGGGCAAGTTGTAATATCCGGCTCAATTGAAGGTGTGCATAAGGCGATGGAATTGTGCAAAGCAAAAGGCGCAAGATTGGTAAAAGAACTTGTTGTAAGCGGCGCTTTTCACTCACCCCTGATGCAGCCGGCTAAAGATGAGCTTAAAATAGCACTGGAAGAAACTAATTTTTACGATGCACGTTTTCCGGTTTACGCTAATGTTACTGCTTTACCGGTTACTGATAAAGAAGAAATTAAAAAGCTTTTATACGAACAGGTTACTTCACCGGTCCGGTGGGAAGATACAATACGAAATATGATTAAAGACGGTTTCGATGAATTTTATGAAATAGGTCCCGGCAAAGTTTTGCAGGGTTTGCTTAAAAGAATAAATCCCGAAGTTCCTTGTCATTCAATCGATAAATATTCCGATGTGGAGAAATACCTTTAATGGCTGAAGAAGAAAATTTCACAAAAAACTTTACGAAGAAGATTAAAGGATTATTTATCGATCCTAAAATTTTCACTTATAAATTTTCGTGTAAATGTACAGGCGAGTGCTGCCATTACGGAGTTTACACAGATAAGAAAGAGCACGATAAAATTCTGGAATTAAAAGACAGACTGCTTCCGTTGTTCGATGAAAGCCAGTCGAAAGATTTGAGCAGATGGTTCGAGCCGCCGGAAGAAGACGAGGATTTTGAATCGGGTGTTGCGGTAGGCACCGAAGTAATTAACGGAAAATGTACGTTCCTTGACAAAAACGGTTTGTGTACCTTGCAAAGATTGGCTAATTTGTAAGGCGTTCACAAATGGGAATATAAACCGTTATATTGCATACTATTTCCGCTTACAATTTACGAAGGTGCACTCACGATAGACGATGAGCATATTGACAGATTAAAAACCTGTAATGTGGAAAAAAATCCTCCCACTTCAATTTTTGAAGCTTGCCAGGAGGAATTGCTGTATGTTTTCGGTAAAGATGCGGTAAAAGAGATGCACGATTACAAGAAAGAATATCTTAACAATTTGGAAAAGGGAGAAGAAAAAGCAAATGTCGGCTAACAAAAAAGCATTGGTTACCGGAGGAACACGCGGTATTGGACGGGCAATTGTAAAAGAGTTTGCCGCCGATTCCGATTATTCGCATATTGCGTTTGTGTATGCAAGCAGCGATGAAAGAGCAAAAGAACTGGTCGAGGAATTGAAACCGACCGGAAAGGAAATTCTTCCTTATAAAACCGATGCTTCTTCATTCGAACAGGTTCAGCAAACGGTTACCGATGCAGTTGGAAAGATGGGCGGGCTGGACGTGCTTGTTAACAACGCAGGCATTACACGCGATAATTTGCTTTTAAGAATGAGCGAACAGGACTTTGACGATGTGATAAAAGTGAATCTTAAAAGTGTTTTTAACTTTACCAAAGCGGTTTTAAGAACAATGATTAAACAACGCTACGGAAGAATAATTAATATATCTTCCGTTGTGGGAATCATCGGCAACCCGGGTCAGGCAAATTACGTTGCATCAAAAGCCGGCGTAATCGGTTTTACAAAATCGCTGGCAAGAGAACTTGCTTCGAGGAACATTACGGCAAATGCTGTTGCACCGGGCTACATCAGTACCGATATGACTGATAAATTAACCGATGAGCAAAGAGATGCTTTGGTAAAAAATATTCCTTTGGGCAGGGTCGGCGATCCGCAGGATGTTGCCAAAGTAGTAAGGTTTTTATGCAGCAATGCCGCCGATTATATCACAGGTCAGGTTATTACCGTCGACGGCGGATTGACAATGTGATTTGTCTTATAGCAAGCAATTTTATTAAATTTAGCG
>JAJRSV010000271.1 GCA_024278655.1 Bacteroidota bacterium
CATACTGCCGATAATTTCCCGGTAGTGTTTTGCATCTTTATAATTCTGCAAACCGACTTCGCCAATGCTTCTTATAGCGGTTAACGGTGTGCGTAGTTCGTGCGCAGCATCCGATGTAAACTGTTTCAGTCTCTCAAACGATTTTTGAATACGCTCAAGCATTTCATTAAACACAAGCGCCAGGTTTCCGAGTTCGTCATCGGGATTTATAACCGGCAGCCGCTCTTTCAAATTTTCCTCGCCAATCTTACGGGCTTTTTCAGCCATCTTATCGACGGGGGAAAGAAATTTTTTCGTTAAAAAATAGCCCCCGAAGCCGGCAATAAATATTGCAAGCGGCAAAGCAATCAACATCAATCTCAAATAACCGTTCAGCTCTTTCCACAATCTTTCCTCGCTGCGAATCAACCTGATGAACAGCCACCTGCCTTCGATGTTAATCTTGCCGCTTAAAATTCTCACGCGAACATCGTTATCCAATTTTAGCGATTGAAAATGAAAACCGCTTCCGGCTTCTTCCTGTTTTGTAACCGGCGGTAAGCTTTTTCCCGTGAATGTGCGGTTATCGTAAAGCAGTTTCCCTTCCGATGACCAGATCTGAAACCATCTTTCGTGAAAATAAGGATCATCTTCCGAATCAATTTGAACCGAACCGTCCGGCATAATGAGAATAAGGTCTTCTATAATTTCATAGTCCTGCTGCAACTGATCATCAAGATTGTTTCTAAGGTTCATATACACCAGCGAAATCGAAACTCCGGCATAAAGCAATAGAATAATAGTAAGAGTTAAAACGAACCAGAGGGTTAAACGTGTCCGCACATTTTTCGGAAGCAGAGACATCAGGGTGCCTCCTCGGAAAGAATGAACCCGACACCGCGCACAGTATGCAGTAATTTTATTTCGAACGGCTCATCGATTTTCCGGCGGAGCCGGGCTATGTGGACATCAATTAAGTTATCGATAGGTGTAGCGCGGTTTGTTTCGTGCCAAACATCCCGTGCAAGCATTTCCCGCGAAACAATTTGATCTTTATGCCTTAAAAGATATTCGAGCAAATCGAATTCGCGTAATGTAAGTATAATATTCTCCCCTGCCCTTCTTACTTTCCGTTTTATCAAATCCATTTCAAGATCGGCACACTGCAATTGAAACGTTTGATTCTCTCTTCCGCGTCTCAGCAGCACACGAATGCGGGCTAACAACTCAGGAAACGCAAACGGTTTAATCAAATAGTCATCGGCGCCGCTGTCCAACCCCAACACGCGGTCTTCAACGGTATCGCGTGCAGTTAAAATAAGAACCGGAAGATTTAAATCTTTCTTCCTTACGGTCTTCAGAATTTCAATCCCATCGCGTCCGGGTAACATTAAATCCAGCAGAAGCAAATCGTATTGTTCGGAATTTAAAAGGAAAAAACCCTCTTCTCCGGTATGAACAATATCTACCGAATAACCCGCGTTTTCCAAACCTTCCTTTAGCGCACGTGCAACTTTGTGTTCGTCTTCAATAATCAGGATTTTCATAATCATTGCTAATGTTCACTGTTAAAAAAATGATTTTATTTGTTACATACAACTTAAGTTTTACTTAAATTTTTTTAAGGGAAATTCAACCGGGCCGATAAAGCGAAGATAGATTTTTTAACCCGGGTAGTTTTCTGATAAAAAGACCGGACTATCTGAAGCCCTTATTAATTGAACTTCCAACGTTTTGATTGTAAATTTATTTTTAATATTTATTAAATAACGGAATTGAATAACAGAGAGAATATAATTGAAAATATTTTACGCTGCATTTTTTATACTGATAACTTCATTCATTTCTTCCCCCCAAACACACGTAAGCGGCAATCAATCGGGAGTTTGGAGTTTAAGTAACTCGCCTTATTTGGTTGACGGCGAAATTACAGTTCAACAAAACGATTCTTTAATAATTGAACCGGGAGTAAAAGTTGTGTTCCTCGGTTACTTCAGGTTTGTTGTTAACGGTTATTTGCAGGCGATTGGTACCGAAGCCGACAGCATAATCTTCACAACCAACAATCCATCAACCGGATGGCACGGAATAAGATTTATTGATGCTGATTCATCAAGCCGGCTCTCATTCTGTAAAATACTTTTCGGTAAATCTTCGGGCGATTGGCACGATAACAGCGGCGGCGGTGTTTCGCTGTGGGATAGCGGCATAACAATCGACCACTGCTTGTTTAAAAATAATCATGCCGACTATCTCGGCGGGGCACTTTTTTGCTGGGGCGGTTCACCAGTTATAAACGATTGTGTATTTACAAACAACGACTGCGATTACGACGGCGGTGCTGTTTATTTTTACTTTGCAGATGCAGTGATGAATAACTGTCGAATTATCGACAACACTACTTTTTACTATGGAGCTGCAGTTTCGTGCGAACAAAGTTATGCTACATTAAACCGGTGCTTAATTGCTAACAACGGCTCGCAGGCAGAAGGCGGTGCTATGTGGATTCACTACACAGACTTGAAACTGGTTAACTGTACTATTACAGACAACTCAACTTTTTACGGATACGGTAATGCAATTTACGTTACTCAATCCACAGCAAACATAATCAACAGCATTTTATGGAACGACACAGGAAACGGCGACGAAATCTATTTGGATGTAGAGGGATATGTAAATGTAAATTATACCGACATACAAGGCAACTGGCAAGGCACGGGAAACTACGATGTTGATCCCGCTTTTATCGATTCCGCTAATTATGATTTTCATCTTTCCGAAAACTCGCCTTGCATTGATGCTGGCACAGCGTTTTTTGTGCTTGACGGCGATACCCTGATTAACATACCCGATAGTCTTTATTACGGCACTGCTCCGGATATGGGAGCGTTTGAATATTATCCGCCCGTATATGCCGATAATTCCGGTTTAACAATCAAAACCTTTTATCTCGAACAAAATTATCCTAATCCGTTCAACCCAACCACAACTATACGTTTCCAAATTCCGGAAGCGACTCACGTCCTGTTAAAAATTTATGATATTAATGGAAAAGAAATACGAACATTGATTGATGAAGATGAAACGGAAGGAATTAAAACGGTAACCTGGAATGGAAGGGATAATAACGGCAGACAAGTTAGCTCGGGTGTTTATTTTTACAGGTTGATTTCTGCTAAAGGATTTTATCAGTCAAGGAAACTAATCTTGCTGAAATAGCTGAAAACATTTTACAAGAGCATTCCGTAATATTTATTGTTTACGATGGGACTTGATATTATGTTTCTCAAACATTATGTTTGTAAAACATAATTTATGGAATAAACATGTTCTACAATAGACATAAAGAAATAAAGCTATTCAAAGATATTTTGCGAAGTAGCGGTAACCTTATTATCGTTTACGGCAGAAGGCGAATAGGCAAATCGACATTACTACAAAAAATTGTTAAAAGTAACGATGTTTACTTTTTAGCAGATTTAAGAGAAACCTCACTTCAAATAAAGTCGCTCCAATCATTAATGACAAAAAAGGTTGTATCCATCGACAAAATAACCATTCCTGATTGGGATGCTTTTTTTTCGTTGTTAAAGTCTATTGAACCTCCGTTTACTCTAATCCTTGATGAATTCCCGTATCTTGTTAAAAACGATCCTTCTCTGCCGAGCAATATTCAAAAACATATTGACCTCGGGACATTTAAAAAGCTAAACCTTATACTGTGCGGAAGTTCGCAAAGTATGATGACAAATCTGTTCAACAGTTCGAAAGCCCCGTTATACGGGCGCGCTTCGATGATACTGAAAGTAGATTTTCTCTCGGTTTATTACTTAAAAAAAATGTTGAATGTAACGGCGGAACAAGCGATTGAAGAATATTCGGTTTGGGGTGGTGTTCCAAGATATTGGGTCGAAAGAAAAAAATACAAATCTTTTAACGACGCTATCTTTGGTTTGATACTTAACAAAACCGGCTTGTTTTACGACGAGCCGATCATACTTTTTCTGGATGAAATGCGCACCGCAGTTCAAAGTAACTCAATATTATCGTTGGTTGCCTCCGGCGCGCACAAGTTATCTGAAATAGCTGGAAGATTAAATAAACCATCAACTCACATTTCTAAACCAATGATGTTATTAACAGAGCTCGGTTATTTGCATAGGGACATTCCCTACGGCGAGTCAGAGAAAAACACCAAAAAATCTCTTTACAAAATAGGCGATAATTTTTTACGCTTTTATTTTAATTACGTTGTCCCAAACCGTTCTTTAATTGAAACGGGACAAATTCACATCTTAAAAAGTAATCTGATGAAAAGTTTCAATCAGTACGTGTCGGATACTTATGAGGAATTATGTAGAAATTCCATCCCCGCTATTTTCAAAAAAAGCGGTAATTTCCCGCCGGCTAAAAGATATTGGACAAAAGACGTCGAGGTAGATTTGATTTCCAAAGATAACGATACCGATACTTACATAATCGGCGAAGTTAAGTGGCAAAACAATGTGAAATTAAATTCCGTGCTCAATTCTCTGGACAAAAAGATTTCAAAAATTCCATTCCTGCAGGGGAAGAAAATAATTAAAGCGATTTTTGGCAAAAGACAAATCGATAATAAATTCAAAAACTATTTTTTACCCGAAGACGTTATAAAAGCCTTCCGGTAAAACCTAACTGGGTTATAGATATGAATCTCATTAACAAAAAGTTTTCGCCAACAGATAATGCCCTGTAATTTATTATTATGCCTCTCAAACATTATGTTTGAGAAACATAATACTATTGCTCGTCACGGATCAATCGGTGACGGCGGTTTGTTATATCGTTACCCTAATATAATGGCAGTAGGTCGTTCCGATGGAACTTCCGTGCTCGTCTTTTCTTTATTTCACGGCAGTTCCCTGCCGTGCTAATAATAGACCGTCCCTAACGGGACTATAGGATTGGAACACTTACCATGAACAAATTTCAATTCACGTTCGATTCAAAGATTGTGCGACAAATAAAGATTTGACTCTACATATGTTATAGCATCACTTAAAACAGACTACAAATAAATTATTGTATTCCTTACTTTATCATCATCAGCAGCATCTTGGTTTTTTCTTTTGCAGATAAACCGTGCGAGATGTTTGCCGGAAGATTTATGTACTCGCCGCCTTTTACAACGTAAGGTTTGCCGCCTATTTTAAATTCCATTTCGCCTTCGAGTATATAAGCCAATGCATCGAACGATGAAGTGTGTTCGGTTAACGACTCATCCTTATCGAATGCAAACAGTGTGATGTTTCCGTTACTCTTTTTTATTAGCTGCTTGCTTACAATTCCGGAATCCTGGAACTGAACTTCCTCCGAAAGTTTTGCGATGTTTACTTCTGCTGAATTTTGCTGAGTGTTTTCCGTATTCATTTCGTTTCTCCTTTAATTAAAATTTTTCGCCTTCTTTTTCTCTTTTATAACTTCCAACCGATCTTATTCTTCCCCATATTGAGTAGAAGAATAAAATAATTGCAACGACCTGCAGCGCCGAGAATATTGAAACGCTTACCGACAACCACTTCTGATAACTGAAACCGAGTGCTACCTGCGATATGAATCTTAAAGCGGTTGATGTTGCCATAACCCAGTAAGCCGCGAGTATAAGATCGTGGTTGTATCTTTTATCATCTTTCGTCGGACGCGGAAAAAACCAGAGCGCCACACCCATAATCATCATCATTACCGAACCGACAAGAATAAGATGAGTATGAGCCGAAGCTATTTCCAGCGAATAACCTTCGTTAAGAACATACTTGCCGTACGACATGTAAAGTCCCGTTAAAATTCCTACTATCAGAAAGATGATACTTGTTTTAATAAAATATCTTACCGTTGAAAACATAATTTCCTCCCTGTTTACATTCCAAGTTGCTTTTTAGCTTCTTCGGTCATCAGCTCCGGCGACCAGGGCGGATCCCATACAAGATTTACTATAATATCTTTATCCGGTGCTTCCTGCCATAAAATATTTTTAACCCACCCGGTAATAGTTGAATGTAATGGGCAGCCCGGAGTTGTGAGCGTCATCGAAATATTAATCGAGTCGTCGTTTATTTCAACTTCGTAAATCAATCCCAGCGAAACGATATCCAAACCGATTTCCGGATCGATTACATTCTTTAATAATTCCAATACTTTTTCTTTTGTAATCATTTTTACTTCTACTTTTTTAAAATTGTTATAACATTAAAAGTAAACAGTAGTGAACCGGTAAACATTAATGCAAATGAAAAAAGCAACGCCGTTGAATTGTTAAAAGCAAAAGAACCTATCGTTAAAATAACGGCAGTCGTCATTAAATAATAGTTTAAAAATGCGAATTTTTCGTTGAACATATCTTTCAGCAACGGGACAGGTTCCAGCCCGACTTTGCTGCTGTATTTATGGTACCAGGTTAAAAACGGAATTATCTTATAAATCTGACCAACGATAAGCATAGACAGGAATCCAAAGAAAACAAGATAACCGAAAATAAGATAAACATTTGGTATCTGACTAAAATCGGTAAAAGAGAAAATCAAACCGAACAGCGTTGCAATACCAAGCATGTAAAAAGAGAATATGGAATATTTAATTCCCACGTCACGTTTTTTCCGCAGCCGGTTTTTATAGATCAAATATATCTGAAATAAAAAGAACCCGATACCAACCGCAATAATAAAGTTGCTAATAAGTATTTGAATTTTGTTATTCTGAAAATGAAAGAATGTATTAATACCTACAAGTCCGGCATTAACCAGATAGAAAGCCCATTTACCGCTTCTGAGCGAATAACCGTGAGACAGTGTAAACATCGGAATCAGTTTGTACGATACTCCCATCACAACCATAGTAACCCATCCGATAACAGCAACTAAAGCATGAAGCTTAAGATATTGCAGATGATTTATTTTAATATATGGATGCCACAAATTATATGAGAGTAAAAATCCGGCAACGGCAGTTATTATTAAATAAACGAGTGCAGCTATCAGATACCAGCCGGTAACGTTCCATTGCTTAACGCGTATAAAGGTTCCGATAAGGTTTACAGAAAAAATTAACACGGCAATATTAAGCAGAACAGCCGAACCGTTAAGAAGTATGCCAGTATCAAAATTCCAGAAACCGGTTACGAGTCCAATCGTCCCGAGTAAGAAAATCCAGAACTGAATTTCGGCAAGCTTCTCGCTGAATAATTTCACCTGCAGAACAACCGGCACAAGCTGAAACATCGCCCCGAATATCGTCATCGAAATCCAGCCCAAAGTAAGCATGTGAGTAATGGCAAGAATCTTCGGCTGAAAATAAAAACCGGAAATATCTTTGTAGTTAAGCAATAGTAGTAAGTTCAAAACTACAAAGTAAATTATAGCCGCCGCAAAGTATTTGATTATTATTTTGAAAGGCGGCGCATAAGCCGATATTATCGAATCCGATTGCTGCATCCGGAGTTAATCCTTTTTTCTTGCTATCACTATTTTGAAATAATTATCGTTTACTTTAGTGCAAAATGCCCGGTAACCTCTCTCTTCCAGTTTCGGATACAGCATTACCGGTTCACGGTGATGGTCAACAAGCAGAGCTGTTTTGTCATCAATCTGCGAGAGAGTCTCTAAAATTTTTACCATCGGCTCGGGCGGCTCCAATCCGCGCACATCCAATTCCACAATATTCTCAAAGGCGGTAACGTCTATTTCATCGTCAGCATGCTGTTGATTCTCTTCTTCAGCCGCTACGGTTTTTTCCTCTCTGTAAAAATAGATTTTAAAAACTTCCCCTTCTTTCCGGGTTTGATGTGAGTAGCCCATTCTTCCCAATACCGAATAGAGCGGAACCGGTTCGAATGAGTTTATTAAAAGAAGTGTTTCATCTTCCTTTAGTTCTTTTATTTTTTCCAGAATAAATTTCAGCGGATCCTTTCCGCCGTCAATTATCGGTCTCACATCGAAAGTTACTACCTTTTCGGGATTTATATTTTCCAATGGTTTTTCCTCAATATTATTTTCTGTCATTTTATCTTCCTTTTCGTTTTCCGTTAAAGATACACCGGGCTTAGTTACGCCGATGGAAGAATTCAGTTTTTCCAACAGCAGATTAACATCAACTCCTGCAACGCGCGCAGCTTGTTCAACATTTACCCTTCCGGCTAAAGCTTTGCGCAGCACAGGGTTTTTCAGCTTTTTAAAATGCGGACTTATTTCAATTAACACATCAAGCGTTTCGGGATATGCCCTGAGCATCTTAGAAATTGTCAGATCTTTCGTAATCATAAAATCCGTTTTTTTTTAACACCCAAATCTAAATAAGAATCAGGCAATTTTTTTTATGTTCACACGCCAGACTTCAGGACCCTGTTCAACGTATTCCCATTCAAACGTGCCTTTTCTTTCAGCTTCCATTTCGTAATATAAAGGTTTCGGATCGTGATCGTTTATAAGCTGAAACGTTTCACCTATGTTCAAAGCTTCGAACGTTGCAAATATTGTCGGGTGTTTTTCCCTCGGAATTACGGGACGAATATCAAGCTTTTTTATTTCAGATGACATTTGAATCTCCTTTTATTTTAATTTCTTTTTCCATACCCTAAAATTAAGCTTGCAGAGTGAATTTTTTCTTGACTTAAGTCAGATTAGTTGCTTTTTTTAAGCAGTTATTTTCGGGTGAGTGAATACTTTTGTCATTCGGCAAGTTCTTTAAGCGCTTTTAAATCGCGGATAAATATCACTTTACCCTGCACACTGATTATCTTTTCATTCTGCAGTTTGCGGAAAGCCCGTGAAAGTGTTTCGGTAACTGTTCCCAGATAAGAAGCCATTGTCGATTTCGGAACGGTTAACTTAACGAACGGCTCCAGAAGTTTATCTGTTTTGTTTAGCCTTATTTCTCTGAGGAGATATTTTGCAAGCCTGTTAACTACTTCCTTCGTCGAGAGGTCTTCAATCTGGCTAACCAACGATTTCAATCTTTTTGCAAACCCCGATAGCATCTTCAAAGAAATATCGGGGTTTTCTTTAATCAATCTTAAAAACTCATCCTTCGGGAAAAAGATAACAGTGCAATCTTCAAGGCATTGTGCACTCACCGGATAATCGGTGCCCTCAAAAAGAGGAATATCCGCAAACGCCGTTAATGGTTTTACGATATGAACGACTGTCTCATCTCCGTCGGCAGTAATCTTAAATACTTTTACCGTGCCTTTAAGTAAAATGTAAAAACCTGAATAGTAATCGCCTTCGTTAAAAAGCATATCATGTTTTGAATAATTTTTCAGCCGGCACAGAGATGTAACATCGCGCAATTGATTTTCGCTCAATTCCGAAAACAAGGGAACTTTTGTTATGGATTTTATATGTTCATTCATTTTATAATCGTTGGCTATCATAATATCGACTGCAAAAAATAAGCTAATGAAAGTTAAACATCAAAATGTTATTCTTCTCATAATAAAAATAAAAATGTCCTTGTAGAGTTCATTTCAATTAATTACATTCACATTAAAGATTAAACATTTCGTTAAAATAAAACAGGGAGAAATAAAAATGGCACTGAATATCAGAAGAGTAGATTACTTCTACACTTCGGTAGAAGACCAGCCGGGGGAAGCATATAAACTGCTTAAGCAGCTTGCAGATATCGGAGTAAACCTGCTTGCTTTTACAGCTATACCAACCGGACCAATGCGCACACAATTCACTCTGTTTCCCGAAGACCCGAACAAGCTTACCGAAGCCGCACGTAAAGCCGGCTTTGCAATCGACGGACCGAACCCGGCAATACTTGTTCAGGGTGATGATGAGCTCGGTGCGCTTACCGGAATTCATAAAAAGCTGTACCAGGCAAATGTCAACGTTTATGCTTC
>JAJRSV010000272.1 GCA_024278655.1 Bacteroidota bacterium
GCGATTCGATTATTCCCGAGTATTTTACTTTAATCACCAAATCTCCCGAATGCCCTTCGGGAATTTCAATAACGTATTTATTCAGTTTAAGGTCGCCGAAAGTATCAACATCTTCCCTGTCCATTCCTACATCTTTAGCGTTAACATCTTTTTCAATCAACTTTACATCAACACCTTTAGTTTCATTGGTTAACATCAACGCGCTGTTAAGAGTGAATGTTACTTCTTCTTTAAGAGATGATTCGGGAATTGTAATTTCATCCACAACTTCTATAAACGAATCCGCCGGTTTTACCGTAGCGCTTATTTCGTGATGAACATACTTTTGCTGTGCAAAACTTAATGCAGATAAAACTGCAAACGTTAATACGAATAAAAATTTCTTCTTCATTTTATAACCCTGTTATTTTTATTGAACCGGATTTTAACAGTGAATTATGTTACTATTACCTGAACCGGATTGTCAACTTTAAGATATTTTCCGGCAGCTTCTTTTACTTTTTCGAGACTAACATTTTTCAAATCATCCAGCGCTTTTGCTTCTGCATTCATATCGTTATAAAAATAGTATGAATGCCCGAGATAATATCCCTGATTAATGCTTGAAAGATGCCTGAACATCATTCTGCCTAAATACATATTAATCGCTTTGCTAAGTTCCTCTTCGGTAATCGATTCGGCAAAATCGGTTGTAAAGAAACGCGGGAATTGCGGAATAAGTTTCTCAACATTATCGGGACGTGTTGACATATTAATATAAAACAGTGCTTTATCTTTAATGATTTTTATTCCCGCTCCCATTCTGTAAGCCATTCCCTGCTTTTCGCGAACATCAAAAACTATTTTATCGCGAAGCAGCAGCGACAAAGCAGTTAATGCAGCTTTGTCTTACGGTGTAATGTTTTTAATAAATCCGTAGAATATATGCGCCTGCTCTCCGCCCACACTATCGGTTACTGTAATGGGTTCGGTAATATCTTTATAACCTCTCATAAACGGCGGCTCATTCCTCATAGGGGATGAGGTGTTTGTAGTAAATGATAAAAAGTAATTATTAATTTCATCGGGAGATGCCGGCGATACAACCGATATTATCATGTTCGATGGATTGAAATAATCCTTTCCGAAAAGCAGCAGACTGTCGTAAGTAATTTCATTTGCCGGTTCTTTATATTTTTCCGGTTCGTAGATAATCTTCTTGTATAATTGAACAAACCTGTTGTTCGATGTTCTTCCCTGCTGCATCATTTTCACGCCCTTTAACTTATTAACGGCGTTGTTGAATTCATCTTCGGTGGGAATAAAATTCAGCATCTGCTGGTTCAGAAAGTTTATCGCTCCTTCAACATTTCCGGCAAGACCTTCAACTCTTATATAACCGAAAGCGGGACTTAAGTATATGTTGTCCATCGGAATGTAAGGGTTATCGTTAACCGTAAACGTAAAGCCGTACTGCATACTTTCCTTTTTAACTTCGGGCGATTTCATTCTTTGACCGAATGCATCGTGCCATATAAATGCGGCATCCTTTCCGTACATCGATTCGTATGGAGCCTTGTTTTTTATAAGATAATGAACCGCGAGCAGTTCGCTCATTTTATTCTGTCTGGCTATTACAACCGGTTTCGTATCGCCGTTGTCGAACAGCTTTGTTTCTATCTTCACATCGCTCACTTCTTTTTCCGAACCCGAAAGCGGATACTGAACTATAACTTTCGGTGCCGATGTTATCTTAAACTTACTCAATAAGTTATAAGCTTCATCAAATCCTTTACCGGAGTATGAAGCAAATACGGATTCGATTCCGTACTGCGCGAATTTATTAGCGTTAAAAATTCCGAACATATGCGGCTTTTCAACATTCTTGTAATATTTGGTTTGAATAGTAACCTTTTCGGCTTCCATTGCATCGCGCGGTAAAGCAAAGTTCAAAGCTTTAATTTCATCCTTAAGAGTGCTTATTATTTCGCCAAGATTGTCATCGCTCTGAAGTTTGAAATTAACACCGAGGTAACTAATCACTTCGAGGTTACGAAGATCGAATGAAAAGTTTGCAATTGAGTTATCAAATTTTTCGTTCAGTTTATTACGGAGACTATCCTGTTTAAGATTGAGCGACATATCCATCAAATGATAAAAGTCGAGCGAGAGATTATCCGGCAGCGGAAACCATAAGCTAACCGATATCTCTTTGCCGTTATAAAATCTGTAATAAACTTCCTGCTCGTCGGTTTTAAAGTGAACCTTCTCAAATCCGGTAGCCCAGTTATCACTTTCGGGATACTTAACAATACCGGGAGCATAACCGCCGTAAATCTCTTTTATTTTGTCAAGCATCTCTTTGCTGTTAAAGTTTCCTATAACACTCATTACCATATTGTTCGGCACATAATAATTTTTATAGAATTTAAAAACATCATCTCTCTTCATGCTTTTTATAGTTTCGTAAGTTCCGGTAGTAGGTAACGAAAGTGCATGCCCGTCATAAATAATCGAGATAACATTCCGCTCGGCTTGCTCGATAGGTTTTGCAATCGATTTTGCAATCTCTTCCATCACAATGCCTTTTTCTTTCCCGAACTTTTCATCGGGCAAGGTTGAGTTAAAAAGCATATCGGCTTGCAGTTTCATTCCTTCAAAAATATTTTCTGCGGGAGTTACAAGCATAAAGTTTGTGTAATACATATCGGTGTTGGCATTGTTGTAGCCGCCAATCTTATCAACCGCATCGTAAAGTTCTTTTTGCGTCATTGTAGTTGTGCCGTTAAAGAGTAAATGTTCGAGCATATGACTCATACCGCTTGTGGCAAATGTTTCGTACGCAGAGCCGACCTTTATAACAACATTAACTCCAACCATAGGCAGTGCGGGATTCTGAATAAGCACAACCTTAAGCCCGTTATCCAACTGATGAATCGATACACCTTTAGGTAATGTTTGAATATCCGATTGCCCGTTGTTGTCTTCCTGCAACATGAGTGTAGCGGAATTAATGTTTACAGCAGCTATGTTAAATAAGGGCAGAAAAATGAATAATATTAAAAGAGAAATTAATTTTCGCATCTTATACTCCCGGAAATATTTTGTACTTCAAAATTTGTAAATATTACCTTTTAAACTATCACTTGTTTTTATTATTTGCTATAAATCGATAAAAAAAATCGTTGTTTAGTTAATAATTATAAGCACTTAAAAGCAAATAATTATTGTGTTACTTGTGTGTAAAAAATACCACGTTTTTTGTTCCGCTTTCGACCAGCTGTTATCATTACTATACAAACCACATTTTCTGTCGCTTCAATCCCCCTGTTTTATCCTTATAGATAAGCTTTTTATGGCACCATCGTTGAGGAAGAGGGACGATTTAATTCAAATTACATTTACAAGAGAAATAGTTAACAATATGAATTACTTTGATCCGGTTCAATCTAACTTAATCAGGAAGATAAAAATATTTATTCCGTTTGTAGGAATAATTATAATAACAGGATTACAACTGTTACCAGCTGAAACGATTATTGAAAAACCTGTCGTGGTAATAGATAACAACATAAATAAAGTTAATACCAATAATCAGAATGTTGATATAAATTATACTTCGATGGGTACTATGAAAGCTTCGTGGTACGGTCCGCGTTTTCACGGACGGCTTACCGCCAACGGTGAAATATACGACCAGATGGCTTTAACCGCCGCACACAAAAGCTTACCGTTTGGTACGTTGCTAAAACTTACTAACCCTAAAACCAATAAATCGATTGTTGTAAGAATAAACGACCGCGGTCCGTATATACCCGGAAGACAAATAGACCTTTCGAAAAAAGCCGCACTAATTTTGGGCGCTTACGAAAAAGGCGTTATAAAACTTAAAGTTGAAAAGGTTGTTATCAACGGTCTGGAATCTTCCCTGCTTAATTAACATATCGAAAAAATAATTCACTCTTACTTCTATTCCGGTATTCATTTTATTTTGTTCAATAAAATTATAATGATAAAATTGCGTAAGTATTTTTTCAGAATATTTTATTGTTATGAATACCGGCAAAACGAATGATGAATATTTTATGAAACGCTGCCTTAAGCTTGCGGCTAAAGGCAGAGGTATGGTAAACCCGAATCCTATGGTCGGAGCAGTAATTGTTAAAAACAACAGGATAATAGGCGAAGGATGGCATAAGAAATACGGGGGAGCACACGCCGAAGTAAACGCAATTGGAAGTGCGGTTGAAAGTGTGGAAGGTGCAACAATTTATTGCAGTCTTGAACCATGCTGCCATTACAAAAAACAAACCCCGCCCTGCGTTCCATTAATCATAACAAGCAAAATTAAAAAAGTGGTTGTCGCCAGTCTCGATCCGAATCCCGAAGTAAACGGATTGGGCATCAGGCAACTGCGCGATGCAGGCATCGAAGTTGAATTCGGTCTCCTCGAAGATGAAGCGAAAGAGCTGAATAAATTTTACTTCAAATATGTTACTGAAAAAATTCCGTATGTAACGTTGAAGATAGCTCAATCGTTAGACGGAAAAATAAGTATCGCACGGAACAAACAAACCTGGCTGACCGGAGAGAAGGCGCGCAGGTTTGTTCATCAACAGCGGGCAATACACGATGCGGTTTTAGTGGGAACGAATACGGTAAAGGTAGATAATCCCCTACTCAACGTACGTGATGTTAAAGGAAGAAATCCTTACAGAATAATACTGGACGGCAATCTTACCGTACCCGTAAAATCGAAAATATTTAAACCCGATGATGTTGAGAAAACGTGGATAATAACAAGCACAAATGCGGATGAATCGAAAGTAAAACGAATTGAGAAAACCGGGGCGAAAGTTTTTCTATTACCGCCAAATGCAAACGGAAAGTTGAGTTTGAAACGGGTATTAAAATTACTCGCAAAAGAAAAAATAACTTCGCTGTTTGTTGAAGGCGGACAGGATATATTTTCTCAATTTATATCTCAAAAATATTTTGATGAAATAATGATACTTCAGTCGCCTTTAATTTTAGGAAAAGGAATAAACAGCGTAAGTTTAAAGGGTAAAATAAAACTCACAATTAAAAATTCTAAAAAACTCGGAGAAGATTTATTAATAACATTAATCCCGAACAACTAACTGATTTTTGGATATTAGTAAACAGATAAATTGAGTAAGTTTGTAATATGTTTACAGGAATAATTGAAGAAACAGGAACAATTAAAAATATCATCCCTATTGCCGGCGGTAAGAGGATAAAAATTTCCGCTAGGAAGATATTGGATGATATTTCGGTAAACGATTCGGTTTGTGTAAACGGAGTATGCCTTACCGTTACAAATCTGGAAGAAGACGGCTTTTGGGTGGATGCAGTGGGAGCAACGCTCGATAAAACCACTTTTAATGAAATTAAGATTTCCGAACCGGTTAATTTAGAGCGGTCGCTAAGAGTAGGCGATAGGTTAGGCGGACACTTTGTGCAAGGTCACGTTAATGGTGTAGGAATTCTCAAACGAATAACTAAATTAGGTGATAATTTTCTTTTAAGTATTGATATACCTAAAGAGCTTGAAAGATATCTCATAAAAGAAGGTTCGATTGCAGTTGACGGAATAAGTTTAACCATAGCCGATTTAAACGGTTCTGTAATAGATATCTCTCTTATTCCTCACACATGGAATAATACGACAATAAGATTCAAACGTGAAGGAGATAAAGTAAACATAGAAACCGATGTTATGGCTAAATACGTTGAGCAGTTGATTAAACCTGTAACCTCGAACAAAACGAGTACTTTAACGGAAGAACAATTAAGAAAATCAGGATATTAAAATGGAAGAGAACGAACTGAAAACCCCGGAGTATAAATTCAATACAATTGAAGAAGCGGTTAACGATATCAAAGCGGGTAAAATGGTGATAGTTGTCGATGACCCCGACCGCGAGAACGAAGGCGACCTTATAATGGCTGCCGAACTTATAGAACCGGAAGACGTTAACTTTATTACTAAGGAAGCGAGAGGATTGTTATGTTTAACTATCACTCCGCAGCGTGCAAAGGAATTGGATTTAAATTATATGGTTCAAAACAACACTGCTTTGCACGGCACACCGTTTTCAGTATCAATCGATTATAAACACGATACCACTACAGGCATCTCGGCAAAAGACAGGGCTAAAACAATTCGTATGGCTCTAAGCGATAAAGTGAAACCGGAAGATTTTGCACGTCCCGGACACGTCTTTCCGCTTATTGCAGAAGAAGGCGGAGTTTTAAAAAGAGCCGGGCATACCGAAGCAGCTATCGATTTGGTAAAATTAGCCGGCTTAAAACCGGGCGGCGTTCTTTGCGAAATAATGGATAACGACGGCTCTATGGCACGCATTCCCCAGTTGATGGAATTTGCAAAAAAGCATAATCTTAAAATTATAACCATTGCCGACTTAATCGAATACAGAAGAGCAAGAGAAAAGTTGGTGCGTTGCAAAGTTGTTGTCGATCTTCCAACCAAATACGGCGATTTCAAACTACATCTTTACGAGAATATACTTAACCCGCAAGACCTTGCATTAGCATTGGTAAAAGGCGATATAAGCGGAGATGAACCCGTGCTTGTAAGAGTTCACTCCGAATGTTTAACCGGCGATATTCTCGGCTCCAAAAGATGTGACTGCGGAGATCAGTTAATATCTTCGATGCTTAAGGTTGAGAAAGAAGGTCGCGGCGTTGTTCTTTATATGAAGCAGGAAGGCAGAGGCATAGGATTGGTTAATAAGCTTATGGCTTATTCGTTGCAGGAATCGGGTAAAGATACAATCGAAGCTAATCAGCTTCTCGGCTTCAAACCCGACTTGCGCGATTACGGAATTGGCGCACAGGTTCTTAAAGATTTGGGAATAAAAAAGATCCGGTTGTTAACCAACAATCCTAAAAAGATTATCGGTTTAAAGGGATACGACCTCGAAGTTGTAGAACGCGTTCCGATTGAAATACCGCCGAATGAAATAAACGAAAATTATCTTAAAACAAAACGCGATAAAATGGGTCACTTATTAGATTCAATCTTTTAATTCTGAAAAAATATTTAAGGGTTTAAAAATGGCTAACATTCTTGAAGGTAATCTTACGGCAAAAAATAAAAAGTTCGGTATTGTTGTCGGCAGATTTAACAGTCTTATTTCCGAACAGCTTCTTAAAGGTGCAATGGACTGTTTACTAAGGCACAATGCTAAAGAGGAAGATATTACTATAGCAAAGGTACCCGGTTCATTCGAAATTCCTTTAACCGCAAAAAAGCTTGCACAGTCTTCGAAGTACGATGCAATTATTTGTTTGGGTGCCGTAATAAGAGGTGGAACTCCCCACTTCGATTATATTGCGAGTGAAGTTTCGAAAGGTGTAGCGAATGTAGGAATGGAAACCGGAGTTCCTGTAATATTCGGTATAATAACTTCGGATACGATTGAGCAGGCAATTGAAAGAGCCGGAACAAAAGCCGGTAACAAGGGTTGGGATGCGGCACTCTCCGCAATCGAAATGGTAAACCTGTTCGATAAGATTTAATAGATTATAAGTTAAAGTTAAACAGTTAAATTGTTAATGTGGTTCTGAATCAGCCCGCGACTTAAGAGTTTGTGTGAAAAACGGTTAAAACCGTTCCTCTAAAGTTTGGCTTCTGGCTTAAACACACCGGAATAAAGTTAGTGTTGCACAAGTCAGAATTGTCATTCTGAATGTAGCGAAGCGGAATGAAGAATCTCATTCTTATAAAAATCGAGACCCTTCACTCCGTTCAGAGTGACTAATATTAGTTCCGCAACAGATTCTAAATTCCGGGGTTAATTTAATTAGTTATTTATCACAGTCTTTTTAGTTGTGGGTTAATGAGACAAAAAGGAGTTTATGTTAAACGGTTTGTAAAAAGGACAGGCAAACACTATTTGACTTTAATGACCACGAATGTCATATCATCACCGGGATCGGTTCCATTAATCCACCTTGAACCGGCTTCTTTAAGATGTGCGATTATTTCGTCCGGCGATTTACCCGCAACCCTGACAAACTCCTCCGTTACTCTTTCGTAACCGAACATTTCCATATTTTCATTAAACAATTCGGGCAATCCGTCGCTTAACAAAAGCAATGTATCGCCTGAGTTAAAGTCGGTTTCTTTTAACTGATACGGAAAATTGTCGAAAGTACCGAGCGGCATTCCTTTTAATATTAATTCTTCAACTCTTTTTTCCCTTGTGCGGTATAAAAGCGCCGGCGGCATACCTGCTGCAGTAATTTTTAATTTCCCGTCTTTTATTTTTACAATCGATAAACACATCGACAGCAAATGCATTTTCATGCCTTTAATAGCATGCGAAAAATCGTGTAATGTTTTAATTATATCATCATTAGAAGCATAAGTGTTGAATAAACTTTTAGTAGCCGTAACCATCGTACCGGCTTTAAGTCCGTGTCCCGTTGCATCGCCGATAACACACGTAAGTGTTCCATCATTTCCAAGATGAAAATCGTAGTAATCGCCGCCTACTTCGGTTGCGGTTTTCATATACACCGCGATGTCAAGGTTAGGAAGCTCCGGTAGTTCTTTCGGCAGCATCGAAAGCTGAAGCTGTCGTGCCTCTTCGAGCTCTTTGGTTTTGCGTTCGTTCTCGGCTTCGGCTTTTTGCGCTCTTAACTTTTGCTCAAGTTCTTTCTTCGACAGTTCCTTAACGGTTTCCAACTGCTTAATTAAATTTTTATTCGTACTTGCAATATCGCGGGCAAGATAGATTGACATAGACAACGGTAGACTAAGTATTCCGATGAAGAAAAGAATTATTCCTATTAAGGAATTAATATTTCCCATTCCCAGCAAACCGATAACAAAAAGTGTTACAATGAAAATAAAGAAAACAATAACCCCTGCACCTATTACCCAGGAATGTTCCCTGTTTTGTTTAATTGCAACAATAATAGTGCGTAGTCCTTCAAGAGAAGTTAGAATCATATATCCCAGATAAAATCCCTGCATAAGATCATCTGAAATATTGAAGAATATCATTCCGGTGCTTAGAAGAACCGCGAAAATTATAAACCCCCAAAATTGCTTTGGCATTTTTTTATAAAAGATGCTGTATAGAAAACCGAGATATGCCGGGAAAACCCAGATAATTGCTAAAGTGGAAAACAGACGTAATCCAATAAACAAACCGAGGTTTGAGTTGATGAACCTTCCTAACATTCCGGAAGCGAATGTAATTGAAATAAAGAAAGTAAATAAAGAGTAATAAAGATTCTCTCTCTTCATCGAGTAAAAGAAGAAAAGAAGAATGTAAAGAACCGACAGCGAGAGAAAGATTGCGGCAATTCCCATATTAACTGCCTGCGCAAGTCCCTCGCTCTGAATAAAACTAAAGAAAGAATCATTAATATCTCTTAAAGTTAGCTTGAAGCCCGCATAAGATAACCACTTGTTGTACCAGTCTTTATCCGCTATAGATTTATGGTTTGAATAGCGTATTGCCAATACATAAACAGTATCTGTATTAAATTGGAGAACAACGGGAATGCGGCGCGGAAGATAAACCTCTTCACTGTCGGAATTTGCACTAACCCTTCCGAATTTGTGAACCAATTCGCCGTTAAGATATATCTCGGAAGCACCGAAGTGTGATATTATTAAAGCAACCGGCTTGTTAATCAGTGCCGAATCGATTATAATTTCTCTTCTGAACCAACCTATCCCCTTCCATTTCTCAAACGATTTATCATCATATCTAAGTTCGGTTCTGATAGTATCCCAGTCCGAATCGTCAAACGATAGTAACGCCCATTCGGGGTTATCGCCCGGATGATATTTCCACGGTAAAGATAAAGTAACGGAACGCTCTTTGAGTGAATCGGCATATAAACGAACCGGCTTAATTTCAGTGGCGTTTACCCTGTAAACTAAGGTAAAAACAATAAAAAAGAATAAGAGTATTTTTGAATATCTTTTGAAAATCATACAAATAATTTTACAATTTTATTCGAATCTTATCAAATTAAAAAACTAAACGGTTAAAACCATTAAATGTAGTAGTGTGAGATTTCTTTCTTCACCGGAATAAAGTCTGTGTTGCACAAGTATAAATTGTCATTCTGAATGGAGCGAAGCGGAATGAAGAATCTCGCCTTTAACAGAATTGAGACACTTCACTTCGTTCAGTGTGACAAAAATTAGTTCTGCAACAGACTCTAAATTCCGGTGTTAATTATTCATCCCTACATTATGTCGCTAAGGAGTTATCTTACGAGTCACTATTACCAGACTGTCATTCCCACGAAGGTGGGAATCTGATGTATTATTAAGTCTTTTTCTTCCTGTTTTCACGTGAATTACACAATAAAGTGAACTATTACGTTGTGGTCTCTTCAAAGCGGAATTGCATCCCGGCAAAGCCGTTTTTCAGTGAATCCCGAGTCTAACAACCATTAATTTCAGGACTTGCGTTTTAAGATTCTTAAAAACTTTTAAATTATTTAAATAACTACGCTAACAAATCCTTTCATTTTATTGCTAAATCGCAACTTTTTAATGTGGCACAGTCATTGGCATAGCTTAGCGAATTCATTTTAACAAGGAGAATTAAACTGTAAATGATGGAAATAATATCTATACTTTTTTATCTGGGACTTACGGCCCTCCTAACAAAAATACTTTTAAGAATAATTAAAAAAGAATTAAGTAAAAAGTAGAATTATATAAAGGAATATCTATGAACAGGAACCATTTGAAGTTATTGTTTTTACTTTTGATGTCGTTTTCGGTTGTAAAAGCACAACAAAACACTTCAATACTCGATTCCCTGGTTAAAATAAGCATCGAAGTCAGTCCTAAAATTCAAATGCTTAAAGCAAAAAGGAACGCTGCTTATAACAGAATCGAACAAAACTCAAACCTGCCCGATCCGGTATTGTTGCTCGGGCTGCGTAATCTTCCCACTAATTCATTCTCATTCACTCAGGATCCGATGACTCAAACTGCCGTCGGAATCCAGCAGGTTATTCCCTTCCCGGGTAAGTTATCTGCAATAGGTGAAGCCAATGCAATCGATACTTTGATTGTTGAGCAGGAAATTAAGGATACCGAGAATGAAATAAGGATGCAGGTTACAAAAAAATATTACGAACTAAACTATATAAGACGTGCAATATTTTATGCAGAGGAGACGAAGAAATTATTAAAGGATATTTCGGACGTTGTAGCCGTTAAATATTCTGTATCGACTGCAAGCCAGCAGAATTTAGTTAAAGTTCAATTGGAAATAACAAATATTACGGAAAAAATAGAAGACTTACGGAGTAAAGAAAGAGCGGCATTAGCCGAGCTTAACGCATTTTTGCTTCGTAATGGAAATACCGATATTAAAACGGAACTTATCGATGAAGTTAAACTGGTAGCCCTTTAGGTTCAGCAGCTCGATTCGCTGGCAATAGCAAACCGCCCGTATCTGAAAGGCATAATCCTTTCGAAAGACAAAGCTAAACTGAGAGAGATAGTTGCCGAGAAAGAATTCTACCCGAATTTCAGTATTGGAGTTAACTATTCATTCAGGCAACAGCTTGCAAACACAACCATGGGCGGCACCGATTTGTTTTCGGTAGTACTCGGAATATCGCTTCCGCTTAACTACGGCGGTAAATATACTGCCAAAGAGGAAGAAGCAATCTCACTCCAGGAATTCCACTCAGAGCAGTACTACCAGGCACTGCAGTTTTTAGACGGAAAATTCGGTGCGGCTATAGCGGATCTTGAATCGCTTGAAGAAAGAATTAAACTCTTCGAAGACGGTTTGCTTCCGCAGGCACAGCAGAATCTGGAATCTACATTGGCAAGTTACCAGGTAAACGAAGTTGATTTTATAAACGTAATAGACGCACAGGATCAACTATTTAAAATTGAAACCAATCTTTACAAACTAAAAACAGATTACTTAAAACGTATAGCCGACTTAGAGTTTTTAGTTGGAACAAGTTTATATAATTAAAAAGCGGAGAGATATAAAGTGAAAAAGAAAAATCTAATTGTTGGAACAATTGTTTTAATTGCGGCTGCCGTGGTCGTCTATCTGTTCGTATTAAACGGCGGTAGCAGTGATGTTAGTTCATCGGGTGAAACAACAACGGATAATCAGAAGTCAGGCGAAAGAAAAATACTCTACTGGCGTGCACCGATGAACCCGAATGAAATTTACGATAAACCCGGTAAGTCGAGAATGGGAATGGATTTGGTTCCCGTTTACGAAGATGAAGGTTCCGAAAGCGGTATCGTAAAAATCAGCGGTACGGTTCAACAAAACATGAATGTTAAAATGGCGGTTGTAAAGAAGAGGAAACTCCGTTCGCAGGTAATAACAAACGGCATTCTTACAACCGACGAACGAAAAGAATATATAGTTACAACTAAAATAAGCGGATGGGTTGATAAACTTTACGTTAATTACACGGGGCAAAAAGTTAAAAAAGGTGAAAAGCTTATCGATATTTATTCGCCTGAACTTGTAGCAGCCCAGCAGGAGTTTATTACCGCTTTATCTTATGCCGAGGCGGTTAAACGCAGCTCCGATGCGAATGTTTCGAACAGCGGCAGAGAACTTATTAATAATGCTATCCGCAAATTAGAATTGTTGGATGTAAGCAAAGAAGAAATCGACAGATTGAGAACTACCAAAGAAGTAAGAAAATATGTTACGCTTTATGCACCGTTCAACGGAACGGTAATTCATAAAAAAGTTATTGAAGGTGAAAAAATAAATCCCGGAACTCCCCTGCTTAAGATAGCCGACCTTAGTAATCTTTGGCTTATTGCAGATGTTTACGAGTACGAGCTTTCAAAAGTCCAGCTCGGTTCACTTTCGGAAATAAAATTTAATTATCTCCCCGGTAAAGTATTCAAATATCCGGTATCGTTTATCTATCCTACTCTCGATGCAAAAACAAGAACCGTAAAAGTAAGAGTGGATATACCCAATTTTAACGACGAACTTAAACCGGATATGTTTGCAACAATAGTTATTAGCGGTAAAGACCTCGGAGTCTATCCGGTAGTACCCGAAGAAGCAATTATAAGAAGTGGAATGAAGAACATACTTATACTTGCTTTGGGCGACGGCAAATTCAGACCGGTCGAGGTTGAACTCGGTAATTATTCGGATGGATTCTATCAGGTATTTAGCGGGATAAAAGAAAACGATATGATAGTAACATCGGCTCAATTCCTCATCGATTCGGAAAGCAGTCTGAAAGCTGCTCTTTCCCAATTCACTAATGATGGAAAAGGCAGCGGCGGTGAAGATATGTCGGGTATGGACATGGGCGATGAGAGTAAAGAGGAAATTGATGATCCGATAATAAGAAAAGGTGTTATAGATGTTGAATCAATTGACGAGAACCAGGACGGTAAACTATACCAGGATATTATGGATTGGAACGTGATTTCCGATGAACCGGGCA
>JAJRSV010000273.1 GCA_024278655.1 Bacteroidota bacterium
TAGTAAAAACCTCGTAGAGGTTTAATAAATTTCCGGTTTGTGAAACATCTGTCCAAAATAAATTTCTCTGAAATACCGGCAGAGTAAAAATCAAAATGAGTTACAGGTGTTTATATTCGTTTCAGTTGTAAGTAGGAACTCATCCCTCTTTAATTCCCTTCTTCCTTTCCGGGAGAAGAGGGGCAGGGGTTGAATTGCAGTTTTTGTAAAAATGTTTAATTCTGCTATTAAAGGATGAATAGTTACTCAAATAATAAAATAATTCGAACAGTAATGTACTCAACAATAAAGCAGTGCATAATTATTGCCCGGACACCTGCAAGCTTTTGAAATTGTTTCAATTGTAATTATATTTGCAAGCTAAAATTAACAGGGCGGGGTAGCTCAGTTGGTTAGAGCAGTGGAATCATAATCCACGTGTCGGGGGTTCGAATCCCTCCCCCGCTACTAAATTTTTTGGAGATAGATTATGTATACTTTATTAATAATGATAGCTACTATAGCTTCGGTTATTTTGATTATAGTCGTTTTACTTCAATCGAGTAAAGGCGGCGGTTTGGCTGGTACCTTCGGCGGTGCCGGAAACGTTGGCGCTATGTTCGGAACAAGAAGAACAGCCGACTTTTTAAGTAAAGCCACATGGTGGCTCGGCGGTATAGTTGCAGTGCTGGCATTGGTTATAAATCTTTTCTTCCTGCCGGGTCAGACTACACAGGAGCAGCGGAGTGTTATACAGGATGCCGGTAAAACCGTTATTCCTCAAACACCTACTGTGCCTCCTACACAGCTTCCACCGACAGGTGATCAAAATCAGGGTGGACAACAACAGCAGCAGCAACAATAAGTTTTAATAGCCCCGGAGTTTTATTTCGGGGCTTTCTTCTGTCCACTCGTTCAAAATCTCAATTATCTTATCCTGGACTTTTCTATATTTCCTCGCATTCCCCTTTTCGAATTCGAATATAATACTTACAATCAAATCGTCGCCGTTTTTTGTTGTAAGATAACCCGACAAAGAAGATACGCCGTTCAGCGTTCCGGTTTTACCTCTGAATATTACCGAATCTGCGGATGAAATCAATCTGTCTTCCAAAGTACCGTCAACTCCTGCAATGCTTAACGAGTTATAAAAGTCGGGGAAGTTCTTCAAATCGAAATACATCTTCTCGAGCAAACCGGTTATTGCGCCAACAGTTATCTGGTCGAACCTTGAAATACCCGAACCGTCAACTATCGATGTTCCCTCCGAATAAATCGCATTATCTTTTATGAATGTTAAGATTGCCTGAGTGGAATAGAACGAGTTGCCCTGCTTTCCGCTTGCAACCGCACCGATAGTTTTGAACAAACACTCCGCTAAAAAATTATCGCTGTTCTTGTTAATCAATTTCAAAAGCTCTCGTAACTCAATATACGATTGTGCAAGCAGCACTGCATCTAACGGAGTTACACCTTTAGCGGCACTTCCCTTTACCGTTATCCCTGCTGCCTTCAGCTTACTCCTGAAAATTTTTGCGGCGTAAAGCGGCGGATTATCGATATAAATTTTATAGCGGCGCCACCTGCCTCTTCTTTTTTTCGAAACATACCTTGTGTTCCTGTCGATAACCAATGCCGAAACCGGCGGAAGTTTTACATTCGCTTTTTCATCATCAATCCAGTCATCCCTCGTGTAAATATCATCGAAGAAAGTATCGTCGCCAATAACTTTTCCGGTTATTACCCTGATGCCTTTATCATAAATCACCTGAACCAGACTATCCAAATCGTCCTTTGTAAAAACCGAGTTACCTTTTCCTTTTATATAAATATTTCCGTTCAGAGTGCTGTCCGAAAAGTCATCATCGTCCGATAAAATATCGGTTGTTAACTTATAATCGCCGCCGAGTATTTCAAGCGCGGTTGCAGTGGTAAACAGCTTTGTGTTCGAAGCCGGTATCATCGAACGTGTATGGTTCAGCGTGTAAATTGTGTCTTCGGTAAGCGGGTTATAAATTAATATCGCCATGGTTGTACTTGAAGGAAGTCCGTCCAAAACATGCGTTACTTTTTTTTGAACCTCTTTTGTTCCGGCAGAGAATACCTGCAGCGATAAAATGATTATTACGGATATAGTTTTTAACAGCATAAAAGAATTTTTAAATAGTCCCGTTCAGTTTGAATTATAGTTCAATAAGATTATTTTTGAAGCCTTGGTATTAAAGTTGAATAAATGTAAAGCGGTAATCATTATTAATTCAAATATAAAACATTCATATTAAAAAGCAGAAACCGATTTAATACTTTTCAGGCAAGAACAATAAAACAATTATTTAAAATAACAGTGGAATTATTATGGCTAAATTCAAACATCCTCAAAAAGCTTACGAAAATCCCGACTTCCTGAACTCGAGCGACGGACGGAGTATAAGGATATTATCCGAATACCTTCATCCGCAGAGTAAATTCCGTAAACACAAAATAATGGATACTATTGTGTTTTTCGGTTCGGCAAGATTGCTATCACGAAGGGATGCAGTTAAAGAGTTCAACATTACAAAAAAGCTGGATCCGAAGACACCCGGCTTTGCACACAAGCTCAGGCATTCGCAATTGCTTGTCGATATGTCGAAGTATTACGAAGACGCGGTTGAGTTATCGAAAAGATTAACCGAATGGTCGCTTAACCTGCCGACAAAAGCCAACAGGTTTATCGTGTGCACAGGCGGAGGACCCGGAGTAATGGAAGCTGCCAACAAAGGTGCAAAGCAGGCAGGCGGATACTCGGTCGGGTTGAATATAAGCATTCCGTTTGAGCAGTTTGTTAACAAGTACGTAACTCCCGATTTAAGTTTCGAGTTTCATTACTTTTTTATGCGGAAGTTCTGGTTCGCTTATCTCTCTAAAGCGTTCATAATCTTTCCGGGCGGATTCGGAACGATGGACGAATGCTTCGAGATATTAACGCTGGTTCAGACCGACAAGATAAAAAAGAAACTA
>JAJRSV010000274.1 GCA_024278655.1 Bacteroidota bacterium
ATCACCGGCACCAGCCTGGACGCCACGCGGGCGATTCTGCGAATTCCTCCCAGAATCACTGCACCGGTCAGCACCATCAATAGACCGCCCGTCCACTCATGAGGAATGTTCCAGACCGTTTCCACCGCATCGGCAACCGAATTGGCCTGAACCATGTTGCCGATCCCGAAGGCCGCAATGGTCCCGAAAAGGGCGAACGTCCAGCCCAACCAGCTCCATCCCCGCCCCAGCCCGTTACGGATGTAGTACATGGGACCTCCCACATACACGCCCAGCTCATCTCGTTCGCGATACCGCACCGCCAACACAAGCCGAAGTGCAGATTAATCCTTCGTTGTATTTTTCGAGCAGTTCCCAATCGATTCTCGGTTTATAATAAAACCCTTCGGTATGTCCCAATGTTGAAAGCTTCGATAAGTTTTTATATCCCTCTTTGTTTTTTGCAAGAAGTATAAGGTGAGAATAATTTTTCTTTCCTTTTTTCCCGTTCGATTCATTTGCTTCGCCCCTTTCGAACCTGTTGCCTTTCCTTACAATGTAAGCTTCCATCCCGATAATTGGCTTAATGCCGGCTTTAGTTGCTTTTTTATAGAACTCTGCCGCACCGTACATCACACCATGGTCTGTAAGAGCAACCGATTGCATATTATACTTTTTAGCTGCATCAACAATATCGCCAACAGTGCAAGCACCGTCCTGCAATGAATAATGACTATGATTATGTAGATGGATAAACTCTGACACTTACTCTGTTCCGAAGTTTGAATTTGAAGGAAAAATTTACATCAAAGAATTGAAAAATTCTGAATGGAATATTACGGAATTAGAAAATGAATTGCCAAATGAGAATGAGAAGGAAAAAGATTTTTTGAAAAAAGAGTGATTTTATTTAAAACGTTTTCTGTTCCTGTTTCAATAGTTTGCCGTTTCGCATAATATTCAATAATTTTATATATATAAATGACGAGAGATAAAAATGGTAACAACTATCAGCAAAAAAACAAGAAGAAAAAGAATAAAAGAGATACTTGAAACCGTAAACAGCAAAGGGAAGTATCTTAAAGCTTCCAAGTATTCGGGCAAGTTAAAGCTTAAACAAAAACCGCTTACAATTCAGAAGAAGCTTAGAAATGAGTGGAACTAATCTGCTATGTGATACAAACATACTTTTATATCTTTTAGCTGGTGATGGTACAATTGCTGAGCTATTAAATGGAAAAAAGATTTTTATCTCCGTCATTTCTGAAATTGAACTTCTTACATTTAAAAAATTATCATCTTCTGAGAAAAAGTTAATTATAGAGCTGTTATCCGATTGCACAGTAATAGGGCTGATTGAAGATATAAAGAAGAAAACCATTGAGATTCGATTGAAAAATAAATTAAAGGTTCCAGATGCAATTATAGCTGCTACGTCTCAATATCTAAATATCCCATTGGTTTCAGCGGATAAACAATTCAGAAAAGTTAAAGAAATTGACCTTATATATTATCAAGTCTAATTCACCAACTCAATTCACTGTCTTTTATAAATTAAACCGTTGCATTCACTTTGCAACAAGCGGATACTTTTCAGGATGTTTTATTATATCCAGGTCCAAATCAACATCTAATTTTTGCCAGTAAAAATCAGTTTTGTACAAAAGTTAATTCATTAACAGACAAAACCGTACAGGATATAACAGACTTATTTGGTCTTTGCTAAATCATACGCAGTGTTTTGGCTAAAGCCACTGTACTCTATAAACATTAAAATACCCCGACTTAAAAGCCGGGGCAATTAAGTTGATGCACACTCACGTTTTCCCCGTATGCCCGAACCCGCCTTCGCCTCGTTTGCTTTCGTTCAGGTTATCAGTTTCAATAAGTTTTGCTTTATATACTTTTGATAGAATCAGTTGTGCTATTCTGTCACCTGGGTTTATTGTAAAATCTTCTTTGCCGAAGTTTATCATTATTATTTTTATCTCGCCCCTGTAATCGGAATCGATTGTGCCGGGTGAGTTTAATATGCCGATTGCATGTTTTGCGGCGAGTCCGCTTCTCGGGCGTACTTGTATTTCGTATCCTTCGGGTATCTCGACTGAAAGATTGGTGGGTACCATTTCCACTTCCATCGGTTTAAGAATGAGCGGCTGTTTTATCGCCGCACGCACGTCCATTCCTGCGCTGCCTTCGGTTGAATATGACGGGGTTTCAATATTATTAAACTCATCAGATATTCTTTTAAATTTTACAATTATTTCTTTGGACATAGAGTAAAACCTTATTAACTGTTTTTTGTTTCTTTCAGTTTCTGTTTTATTGCTTTTATTTCATCACGGTTTACGGCGATGAAGTATAAATAAAGTATAAAGCCGATAAAGATAGTGGTTCTTATTAAAAGCGAAATATAAATATTACCGCTTTCTAAAAGATAATAACCCAATCCTGCCAACGTTACACCTAAAAATATTTTTGCAATTTTATCCATCTCGTAGTTTATATGATAAAACTTCTGCGTAACAAAATAATATCCCAAAGCCATTACCAGATAAGCGGCAAGTGTGGCAACGGCAGCACCGTAAATATTAAGCGACGGGATGAGTAAAAAGTTTACAACTATATTTGTTATTGCACCCGCACCTGCAATTAAAGGAACGTAAAGGGATTTTTCTTCGATATAAATTCCTGCAGAAAAAATAACATACAACCCGTTAATCAGATAAGCCAGCAAAATAATCGGCACGATGGCTAAACCGCCCCAGTATGATGAACCGATTAATGAATATCCGGCAATTTGTATCTTGGCTATATCCGAAATGTACAGCGATATGCCCACAAGAAGAATGCTGCCGACAAGAGTAAAATACGTTAAAACTTTCGAGAACATCTCTTTTGCATTCTCTTCCTTTGCATTTTGCAGGAAGAACGGCTGCCACGCATACTGAAACATATTAACAAACAGCATCATAAAAATACCGAGCTTGTAATTTGCTTTGTATATTCCAACGGTTTCAAGGTCGGTAAGCTTTTCCAAAATCGGAACGTCGATAACCTGCACCAACATTACTGCCAATCCTCCGGGCAGATACGGCAATCCGAATTTAAATAAACGATTGAACAACTGCCTGTGAAATCTTAACCGGAAATTTTTTGCAATGGTTGGTATTAACAGAAGCAGAGAAACAAGCGATGCAATAATGTTGCTGAACAATATCGCTTCAATTCCCCAATCGAAAACAAGAATTAAAATCAGATTGAGTGCAAGGTTTGTGCAGATATTTAAAACTTTAAACAACGAAAATTTTTTGGCTTCACGGTTCAGCCGTAATTTTAAGAAAGGAATAGAAGCATTCACATCCAGGAAAATTATTGCAACGGCAAGGTATATTAAATAACTAAACTCGCCCGGAATGCCCAAGCTTGCGGCGATTGAATTTTTATTGGCAACGATAATCAAACTGAAGATAAGCGATGTTGCAAAAACCGAAATGTAAGGCGTAGAAAAGTTGTCTTTCTCATCGCCGATATCTTTAAATGCTGCAAACTTCAGGAATGCCGAATCCATTCCGTAAACGTAAAAGATGTTCAGTATAGCGATGTAAGCATAAACAATCTGAACAACACCGTATTCGGAAGGAGCAAAGATGTTGGTAAAAAACGGGATGAGCAGAAAGTTAAGGAACCTTCCCACCATTGTGCTTATGCCGTAAATGGCTGTATCTTTTCCAAGCTGTTTTAATTTATCGAACATCTGTTTTTTTACTCGTGAGAAAGTTCAAGTGATATATCGAGCGCTTTAACGCTGTGTGTGAGTGCACCGACTGAAATATAATCAACACCTGCTTCGGCTATTTGCCGCACCGTGTTTAAGTTTACATTACCCGATGCTTCAACTTTGCATCTACCGTTAATTATATTAACTGCCTCTTTTATCTGGTTGAGTTCGAAGTTATCGAGCATTATTACATCCACGCTGCAACTTAATGCTTCTTTTACTTCATCAATATTTTTTGTTTCCACTTCTATTCTAAAGCTCTCTTCTTTTTCTTCCATAAACAACCTGCAGCGTTCAACTGCATTTGTTATTGAACCGGCAATTTCGATATGATTATCTTTAATTAAAAACATATCGTAAAGTCCCATACGGTGATTTTCACCGCCGCCTGTTTTCACAGCCATTTTATCAAGCAAACGAAGACCGGGTACAGTTTTCCTCGTATCGATTATTTTAGCTTTTGTATGCTTTATCAATTGTACAGGGAATCAAGC
>JAJRSV010000275.1 GCA_024278655.1 Bacteroidota bacterium
ACTCGAACCTACAACCCTTCGGTTAACAGCCGAATGCTCTACCATTGAGCTAACGCGGAATAAACATAAAATCAAATTTTCAAATATTACCCGAACCTACATCCCGACTCTGTCGGGATGAGCTAACGCGGAATATTCAAAAAATTGAAGTGTAAACATATATACTCTATTATCTTTTGTCAAGTATTTATAATGGAACTTTTTAAACTACTTTTCCTCTTTTAGGTTCCTTTAGCTGGAATGAACAGGCAACAAATATTCGAACCCCGATGTTTTTATCAATGAAAGATTTATGCTAAATTTACATTCCGATTTTTCAGCTATCCATTTTAAAGAATTTTTACCTGTCAACTACGTATACGAGGAGGCGGTTTATTGAATGAAAAAACTTTTATTCTGCTGATTTTAGTGATCGTTGGAGTGATTGCGCTGCCATATACCAATACCCGGGCGCAAGACTCTTTAATAATCGAAACCTTTACTGTTGAAGACCAAACCGGAGACTGTGGAATTTCAAAATCCGATAACTGCGCTCATATTAAACTGGAGTATTTTAAGGTTGAAATCCCATCGAATAAGCAGGCGCAAAAGAAAATAAACTTATTTATGAAAAACCGGATGCTTGCTTCGGTGGTCGGTGAAGAAAACTCTGAAAATGTTGATCAACTAATAAAGGAATATCTCGATGAATACAAAAAATTCAAGCGGGAGTTTCCCGATTCCTGGCAGCAGTGGGAAGTTGAGAGAACCGCAGAGATAGTCTTTCAGGATGAAAATATTTTAGCTGCCGATATTCATGAATACTCTTTTCTTGGCGGCGCACACCCTAACTCGTATTTAAATTTTTATAATTTTAATCTTAGTACCGGCGAATTGATAAAATTATCAGACCTGTTTATCGACGGATATGAGACAGAGTTGAATAAAGTTGCGGAATCGATTTTCAGAAAAGAAAAAGGAATAAGCAGGAACGTTGACATGAGCAAATCAGGTTATTGGTTCAAGGATAACAAATTCAGCGTCAACAACAATTTTTTACTAAACGATGAAGGAATACTTTTTTACTATAACTCTTATGAAATAGCTCCTTATGCAGTAGGTCCGACCAGGATATTCATTCCTTATGAAAATATCAAACACATTATAGATAACCGAAGCGTAGTGAGTGATTTTATAAGTGAGTAATATTTTTAAAACCATCCAATCATAAATCAAAAAAAATAACGGAGATAAAATGAAGTTGTTAAAACTGCTAATTGTTCTTGTACTATTTTCGTCCGTATTAATTGCAGAGGACAAAGAAGAGAAGAAAGACACACTGTGGACGCCGAACGGAATGATAGGTTTGAATCTTAGTCAAATCTCTCTTTCGAACTGGACCCAGGGCGGTGACAATTCCATTTCATTCACATTCTTTTCCGTGTTGGGAATTGACTATATCGGCAACCCATGGAATTGGACCAACACTTTAAAGCTTACATACGGAAGGTCGAGAGTAGGCGATGCAGAGTACAGAACTAACGAGAATGAAATTTACTTCGAAACCGTGCTGTCACACAAAGTTGAATGGATATTCGATCCTTATGCCAGCGGAACTTTCAGAACGGCATTGACTAAGGGATTCGATTACAGCGTTGATCCCAAAATCCAGATAGTCGATTTTTTTGATCCGGCTTATTTTACCGAGGGACTTGGTCTGCAATATAAGACTGATGTTTTTATACAAAGGTTAGGTCTCTCGGCTAAACAAACCGTTGCCGATCGTTTCAGTAGTCTATATTCCGATGATCCCGATACTCCGAATGAAATTGAATCTTTCAAATTCGAAGGCGGTTTTGAATCGGTATCGGAAATTAAATATGAGTTTTTAGAGAACATGGTTTATTTGGGTTACCTTAGACTCTTTACAAGGTTCGATGATTTTTCCCTTTGGGATGTAAGGTGGGATAATATTATTACTGCCCAGGTAAACAAATACGTTAACGTAAACATCAGCTTTCTCCTGATATATGATGAAAGCCAGTCAATCAAGCGGCAGATTAAACAGGCATTGCAATTGGGAGTTACTTATTCATTATTTTAATTAATTTATAGGAATCAGCCGTCGGCTTTTTTAACTTTGAGTATAATTTGCTAATTTTATAAAAAACGAATGTAGAGTAATATGATTTGTCCTGTTTGTAAAGAATCGATGATCGTTCTTGAACTGAACGAAATAGAGATAGACTATTGTCCGTCGTGCGAAGGAATTTGGCTCGATGCGGGTGAACTGGAACTTATGATAGAAGATGAAAAAGAACGCGAAAGAATATTGACAACTTTTCACATTGCTCACGATCACCATGAGAAAAAATATAAATGCCCGGCGTGCGGTAAAAAAATGGAGAAGGTTCACGTTGGCGATAATAAAGAAGTGTTGATTGATAAGTGCCCTTATAACGATGGACTTTGGTTCGATAAGGGCGAACTCAAAAAGGTAATAAAGCTTGCATCCGAAGAGAACAAGATTGTCCAATTGCTGAATGATATGTTCGGAAGCAAATTAAATTCCAATAAAAACGGAGAGGACAAATGACAACAGTAATAATTTTAATAGCAGCTTTATTGGTGGTTGCTCTTCCATTGATTTCGATGTATAACTCGCTCATTAAACTGCGGAACCAGGTGAAGAATGCCTGGTCGCAAATTGATGTGCAGTTAAAGAGAAGACACGATTTAATACCGAACCTTATCGAAACGGTTAAAGGATATATGCATCACGAGCGCGAGACACTCGAGAGTATTACCAAAGCAAGAAGTCAGGCGGTTGAAGCTGAAACAGTAGGCGAAAAAGCCAAAGCCGAAGGCGAACTGACCAGGGCGCTCGGCAAGTTTAATCTTGTTGTTGAAAACTATCCCGACCTGAAAGCGAATCAGAATTTCCTTTCGCTTCAGGAAGAGTTAACATCAACCGAGAACAAAATTTCGTTTGCACGCCAGGCATACAACGACCAGGTTTTAGGTTATAATAATAAGATTCAGATGTTCCCGTCGAATATTATGGCAACAATGTTTAATTTCAAAGAAGAAGAGTTCTTCGAAATTGAAGACGAGAAGGAAAAAGCTGTACCTAAAGTTAGTTTTTAATTTTAAGAAATGATTGATATATGTGGGAATTAATTCAGGCGAATAAGCGGAAATCAACCGCTTTAATTTTTACGTTGGGTTTTGTACTTATCCTGCTGGGCTATGTTTTCGGCAGCTATTACAGTCCCGGGGGAGGCGGTTATTTCGGTATAGTCATTGCCTTCATTCTTTGGGGAATAATGTTTCTGGTTACTTACTCAAGCGGCAGTAAAATTCTGCTTGCGGTTAGCGGTGCAAAGGAAGTAACCAAAGAAGTTCATCCTCAGTTATTCAACGTTGTGGAAGAGATGAAGATTGCCGCATCTCTTCCCGCAATGCCTAAAATATATATAATCGATTCACCTGCACCCAACGCTTTTGCTACCGGATTAAAACCGGAAAAGTCTGCCATTGCCGTTACTTCCGGACTTTTAGCTAAGCTGAACCGCGATGAGCTTCAGGGAGTGGTTGCACACGAGATGTCGCATATTGTTAACCGCGATGTTATGTTTATGACCGTTGCCGGAATAATGCTTGGTGTTATTGTTTTATTATCTCAGGTGTTTATACGGAGTTTGTGGTTTGGCGGAGGGGGAAGATACCGTTCAAAATCTTCGCGGGACAGCGGGCAGGCGCAGATAATTTTTCTTGTTGTTGCAATCATCTTTGCTATTTTGGGTCCCATCGCCGCACAACTGCTCTATTTTGCAATTTCAAGAAAACGCGAATACCTTGCCGATGCTTCCGCTGTTCGTTTAACAAGATATCCCGAAGGACTTGCATCCGCATTGGAGAAAATTTCGCAATCAACCGCCGATTTGAAAACAGCCAACAAGGTAACCGCACCAATGTACATAGTTAATCCGCTGAAGAAGAAAGGCAGAAAGCTTCAGGACTTAACAAGCACACATCCTCCAATCTCTGAACGAATAAGAATTTTAAGAAGCATTGCCAAAGGTGCCGGTTATGTCGATTACCAGGAAGCATTCAATAAAGTTACAGGCAAGAAGAGTGAAATCATTCCCAAATCGGTTTTAAGCGGAACGGAAAAAATACCAATTCTTATTCCTACTGGTGCAGGTGGTATGGGTTTAACCGCAAAAGCACAGCAGCGTCAGGCGGGCGATGTTGTTATGAAGCTGAATAATTATTCTTTCATCAATTGTGAGTGCGGACTTAAAATAAAAATACCGCCGGATTATAAAAAGAATAAAATCTACTGCCCGAGATGCGGCAGGGAACACATTCTGAAAAAAGCTTAACTGCTTTTTAGTAAAAACTTTTTCTGATATGTACTTGTTAAACTTTTCACATCTGTCCAAAACGATAAAAAAAGGATCCCTCAGATAAGATTGGTAAATTAGTTTCACAAAAAATAAACAAACCAAAATTATCGAGGGATCAATGGTAAATGTAACACTTTTCAGTCAGATATTAAATTATATAGAT
>JAJRSV010000276.1 GCA_024278655.1 Bacteroidota bacterium
TAAGTTTTGGTGAGCGAAAGATTTATTCTATTATTTTTAGTAATTAAGTTAAATCTATCTACTTTATATTATTAAACACCCTCTTCTGTGTTTTTGCTGTTACCTTTCCCTCAAACTTTTTTGCAAGCACTGCAGCACCGAATGCGCTTATTAACTGCGGTTTATCGGGCACGATAACTTTGCAGCCGAATTTATCTTCCATTACATTTTTCAGGTAAGGATGAAACTCTGCTACTCCGCCAATCAGATAAACGGGAAGAGACTTATCCATACGTATTTTTGAAATACGGTTAACGATGGAAATATAAATTCCCTTTGCAACATCTTCCACTGGAACGTCGTTGAACAACCATTTCATAATTTCGGTTTTGGCAAACACGGTGCAAAAGCTGTTAAGTTCATTATTAAAGTTCGATTTCGAAGCAAGCTCGCTCATCGAAGAAATATCAATCTCTGCTCGTTCCGCAATCTCTGTAATGAAGGTTCCCGTTCCGGCAGCACATTTTGTGTTCATATAAAAATCGAGCACCTTTCCGTCGGCACCGCTTTTAATAACCTTAACATCTTCGCCACCGATATCCACAATAGTTTTTTCTTCTTTATATAATGCCGAAACTCCCGCCGATGCGCTGTATATTTCAGTCTTGGTAATGTCCGCTCTGTCAAAGTGCTCACGTCCGTAACCGGTTGAGCAGGTATAGCTCACATTAAAATTTTCATCAATATAATCGAGTGCTTCTTTGCGTGCCCGTTTGTTGCGGCTTAATGTTTTAAGCACGTTGGTATAATGTATCTTCTCATTCTCATCAATAACAACAAGCTTGGTGAATGAAGAACCTATATCTACGCCTAAATAATGTTTGCTCATAACTTTATAACTTAATTACTAATTTTATCAAAGCAGTGTCTTTAAAATTCCAATATTCAAAACACAAATAACAAATAATAATCAATTAACGAAATAACAATTACCAAACTTTTGACATTGGAAATTTAAGCCTGGTATTTATTTGAATTTTGTGTTTTGTTATTTCTAAAATATTATTTGCCGTTTTCTTTAATTGCCTTTAAAACTCTTTCCGGCGTAATCGGCAGTTCGAAAACTCTCGCACCGATTGCATCCGCTACTGCATTGGCTACTGCACCGAATACAGGAAGTATCGCACCTTCACCGACTTCCTTTGCACCGTACGGACCTTCAGGTTCGTAGCTGTCAACAATGGTTGAACAGCTGTTTGGCGCATCGCACGATGTTGCAATTAAGTAGTTGTGTAAATCGGGATTTAATATTTTACCTTTATTATCGAACACTTCATTTTCCAGCCACACTTCGCTTATGCCCATTGCAATTGCGCCTTCAATCTGTCCTTCCACAGCTAACGGGTTAATAGCCGTACCGCAGTCGTGTGCATCCCAGAAATTGAGCACTTTAACTTTACCTGTTTCCATATCTACTTCAACTTCGCAAACCGAAGCCGAGAATGAAAAAGCGGGTGATGTTCCGACTGTTGCACCTTTATAATTTCCGCCAAGACCTTCGGGCGGTGAGTAATGTCCTTTACCGATTAAAGGACCGTGCTCTGCAAAATGAGCATGCGCTGCTTCTTCCCAGGGAATTGAATTTTCGGGATTGGTTTTTTCGAATACTTTATTATTTGCAGCGTCAAGCTCTTCCGGTTTTAAGTTCATAATTTTTGCAGCGGCTTTAAGTACCTGCTTTTTGATTTCTTCACCAGCCATTTTAGCTGCGTTGCCGCCCATAAGCGTAACACGACTCGAATACGAACCGAAGCCAAGCGGCGTCAGGTCGCTGTCAGCCGAAACAACTGCCATCTTATCCATTGTAATTCCCATTGCTTCGGCTGCTGCTTGCGTAAGTACAGTATCGGAACCCTGACCGATATCAACATCACCGATAAAGAGCACGGCTTTGGTGCCGTCTTCCAAAACTTTTATAGTAGCATTTGAGTGCGGAAACTTCGAGCGGTAAATAGGATAGCCCGCACCCGAAACAAAACCGCCGCAGCCGACACCTATTCCTCTGCCCTTCGGAAGCTTGCCTTTCTTTTTATCCCATCCCGAAATCTCCCGCACCGTTTTCAAACACTCTTTCAACTCGCACGAGTGAATATCAAGATCGTTGCAAGTACGGGTTTCGGGTTCCATTGCGTTTTTTATTCTGATATCGAAATGGTCCATTTCCAAATCATCTGCAATCATAGAGAGCAGCGATTCGAAAGCAAATCGGGGATGCGGAGTTCCGTGTCCGCGCATCGCACCGCATGGCGGAAGGTTTGTGTTAACACGGTATCCGTCGTATTTATAATTCGGAATTTTATAGAGCGTCGGCAGCATCGAACCGGCATAGTAAACAGAAACAATTCCGAAACTCGAATACGCACCGCCTTCGAGAACGGCTTTGTGCTTAACGGCTGTAATCGTTCCGTCTTTCTTTACTCCTATCTTTAAATCGATATACTGCTTGTGCCTGCCTCTGCCGTAAAGATACATCTCCTCTCTGTTGAACCTCATCTTAACAGGATGACCCGTTTTCTTTGAAAGAAGGATGGACAAAATCTCTAACATATTTGTAGCCGCCTTTGCACCGAAACCGCCTCCGCAGTTGTTCATTATAACTCTTATGTTACCCATCGGAATTCCGAGCACACGCGACAACTGATGATGCACATAGTGAACCACCTGCGTTGATGTATGAAGCGTTACTCTTCCCTGACCATCCCATTCTGCAATTGCGCAATGCGGCTCGAGCGGGTTCTGGTATGTCCTGTTACCAACAAAGGTAGCTTCCTTAACATAATCCGCTTCGGCAAAACCTTTCTCAATGTCACCGAAATGATGATCAACTCGTGTGTTTATGTTATGCTCGTACTTATCATCAAACAATCTCGGCGCACCGTCTTTCATTGCTTCAACCGGATCGAAGACTGCGGGAAGCTCTTCGTACTGAACATCAATAAGCTTTATTGCTTCGTAGCATGTCTCTTCGTCAACTGCTGCCACTGCGGCAACCACATCACCAACATACCTGACCTTTTCCTTTGCGAGAACGTACTCGTCGTATCTCGGCGGCGAGGTGCCGTAAGTTATATCGGGAACATCTTTGCCTGTAAGTACTGCTTTTACTCCGGGTAATGCTTCCGCTTTCGATGTCTCAATCGATAAAATTTTTGCATGCGGCAAAGGACTCAACAGCAGCTTTCCGTAAATCATATTCGGAAGAACAATATCATCGGTATAAAGTGCTTTGCCTGTGGCTTTATCGGGTGCATCGACCTTCGGCAAACGTTTACCAACTACCGAAAGATTCATTGCAGACTTTTGCGGTTGATACTCGATTACTTTCGGTGCTTCCCCTTTCAGATAATATTTTGATGTTTCTACAGCTTCGAATATTTTCTGATAACCGGTGCAGCGACACAAGTTGCCAGTCAACGCTTCTTTAATTTCTTCTTCGGTCGGGTCGGGGTTTTCATCCAGTAATGATTTTGTCCGCATTACCATTCCGGGTGTACAATAGCCACACTGTATAGCACCCTTTTCAACGAACGCTTTTTGAATCGGGTGAAGTCCGTTCCCGTTAGATAGTCCTTCGATAGTGGTTATATTTTTACCATCTGCTTCAACCGCAAGAACAAGGCAGGAGTTAACCGCTTTGCCTTCGAGCAGTACTGTGCAAGCGCCGCAGTCGCCCATCTCGCAGCCCTTTTTAGTCCCGGTTAAGCGAAGGTCTTCACGAAGAAGATCGACAAGAGTTTGA
>JAJRSV010000277.1 GCA_024278655.1 Bacteroidota bacterium
TCCAAAAACTCAAAACCGCCCTAATGCAGGATTTACTAACCGGGAAAGTTAGGGTAACAAAATTATTGGAAAAAGAAAATATTTTGTATTATTAAGCCGGTAAATAAAAGAAAAAGAGAATTAAATTATGCCCGTGCCGGATACGGTAAAAATATTTAGAATAATTCACATCGACAATCTTGAAATTTGTTTGACGCGCGGCGGGCTTTACGCTCCGAACAATATTCCCGACGACGGTCTTGAATATCGCACAATTCATAACGAAGAAATACAAGACGTTCGTCATCGGTTTGCTATTCCTTGCGGACCGGGCGAAACGGTTCACGATTATGTCGCTTTTTATTTTGGTCCCCGCTCGCCGATGCTGTTGCAATTGCATACCGGCAGAGTAGAAGGTTATACGGAAGGACAGGAGCCGATAATTTATCTTGTTTCGAATGTAGAAAATATTATAAACAGAAATTTAAATTTTGTATTTTCGGATGGTCACGGAATAGCTTTTTTTACGGAATGGTTTGATGATTTATCCAACTTGGATACGCTTGACTGGAATGTTATTTATGCAAATCAATGGAGCGATACGCTTGAGGATATGGATCGTCAGAGACGCAAGCAAGCGGAATTTCTTGTTCATCAGTTTTTTCCGTTTGAAACTATTACTGAAATTGGAGTTATAAATAATATTATGCGGAATCGTGTCCGACAAATATTAGACAACCACGCGAATAATACACCGGTTAACATTCATAGTGAGTGGTATTATTAGGAGTATAAAATGATAAATTTTACAAGCGGAAATATTATAGAGGCGGATGCCGAAGCTTTAATTAATACCGTTAATTGCGTTGGCGTTATGGGAAAAGGGATTGCACTGCAATTCAAAAAGGCTTTCCCTGAAGATTATTTTTCGGATTATCAAAAATTTTGCAGAAATAAAAAACTTATTCCCGGCAAAGTTACGGTTTGGCAAACCGGCAAGTTTGTAAATCCAAAGTACATAATTAATTTCCCCACAAAACTACATTGGAAAGAAAAGTCTAATTACGAATACATAGAAAAAGGATTGGAATCATTAAAAGAGGAAATTAAAAAACTAAATATTCGCTCTGTTGCAATTCCACCGCTCGGCAGCGGTTTGGGCGGGCTTAATTGGGCAAAAGTGAAAAATATTATAATTAAAAATTTATCCGAATTAAATGAAGTAGATATATTTATTTACGAACCGAAAGGAGCGCCGGAACCCGCAAAAATGCCCGTACGCAAATTACAACCGAAGATGACTCTGGCAAGAGCTCTTTTTATTAAATTAATGCAGTTTTATTCACGCCACGCTTATAGACTAACGTTATTGGAAATTCAGAAACTGGCTTATTTTCTTCAGGAATCCGGCGTCCCGCTGCGTTTGAATTATGTGAAACACATCTACGGCCCTTATGCTCATAATCTTAATAAAGTTTTGGAAGTAATGGAAGGACATTTTATTCGCGGTTACGGAGACACGCAAAAGCCGGATGTGGAAATTTCTTTGCTGCCCAATGCCGTTCAGTCAGCCGACGCTTTTTTCCAAAATTCTTCTGAGGAGTTGGAAAAACTTGAACGCGTTAAAAATTTAGTCGCCGGATTTGAAACGCCTTATGGAATGGAATTGATATCATCCGTTCATTGGGTTATGGCTCGCGAAGATTCAAATAATACAATAGCAGCTTTAAAAGGATGGAATAAAAGGAAAGCTAAACTCTTTGAAGAAAAGCATATTAGAATTGCCGAAAACAAACTTAAATCCGAAGGCTGGGTAAACTAACAATCTTTCTATAACATATATTTTGCACGATAACATTTCTGATGTTATTGTGCAGATAGTTGGTTATTTTATTATAATTTGGATAATTATGTATCTCAAAGAAAAAACCCCGGCGTACATAAAGCTCGACGAAAAGAATCACGTTGAAGAACCGTTTCTAAAGCAGTTGGAAGAACAAGGCTGGACGGTAAAACGCTTGGAGATGAACCAAACGCCGGCGGATACAGGACGCGAAAATTTTACGGAAGTTGTTCTTTTGCCGGAGTTACGGAAATCGTTGAAAAAGATAAACGACTGGCTGGAAGAGGACCAAATTGAAGACGTAATAAAAAAAATTACTGCTTCCCCGGCGTCCGGTCTTATTGAAAACAACCGCTATATTTTAAACCTTCTTTTGGAAAATACAACCGTATCGGAAAACCGCAAAACCGGCGAACGAAGCCCTACCGTCCGGTTCATCGATTTTGCAAATACAGAGAACAATTCGTTTCTTGCCGTCAGTCAATTTAAAATTCGCATTCTCGGAACCGAGCATCATATTTTCCCCGATATTGTTTTATTCTTAAGCGGTTTGCCGATTGTTGTGGTTGAGTGTAAATCACCCAAAACAAGAGAACCGATTCCGGAAGCAATAGACCAATTGATGCGATACAGCGAACAGCGGGGCGCCGGCAAAGAAGGCAGCCCGCCCTTGTTTTACTATAATCAGTTTGTAGTTGCAACTTCCCGTACCAAATGCAAGTTCGGAACTATCTCCTCGCATATCGAAAAACATTTTTACCGCTGGGCTGATCCGTATCCAAAAACATTAAACGAGTTGGAACATACGGCAACATCGCCAAACGACCAGCAGCGTTTGATTGCCGGTATGCTGGATAAAGATAATTTGCTCGATATTATTAAAACGTTCACTCTCTTTACGGTGAACGATAAAGGTAAATTAATTAAAATCGTAGGGCGTTATCAGCAGTTCCGCGCCGTGAAGAAAGCGGTTCACAAACTATTAACCGGAACAAACCGCCGTGAACGGAGCGGTATTATCTGGCATACGCAAGGCTCCGGCAAATCTCTTACAATGATGTTTATGGTTCGCGAAATGTACCGCCATCCCAAACTCAGTAATTGGAAAGTTGTTTTTGTAACCGATAGAACTCAATTGGAACAACAGCTTACCGAAACAAGCGTGAATATCGGTTTTACGATAAAAGTTGCCGATACTATTTCCAAATTAAAAGAGCTTCTTCCGGGCGATTCTTCCGATTTGATTATGGCAATGATTCATAAATTTCAGGAACGCGAATTGCAGGAAATCTTTCCGGAATTAAATCCGAGTCCGGATATATTAATTATGACCGATGAAGCGCATCGTTCGCAATATGCTTTGTTGGGCGCTAATCTCGATCGTGCTTTGCCCAATGCCGCAAAAATAGGATACACCGGAACGCCGATTGATAAAACCGAAAAAGTCTTTGGCGATTACATTGATAAATACAGTATGCGTAAATCTATTGACGACGGAGTTACGCTTGAAATAGTTTACGAAGGAAGAACCCACAACGCCGAAGTGAGCGATTCAAAAGGAATGGACGATAAGTTTGAGGATGTTTTCAGCGAATACA
>JAJRSV010000278.1 GCA_024278655.1 Bacteroidota bacterium
AACGAAAGACTGAACTCATCGGCAACATAACCGAGATAACGTCCGCAGCCCGCCGCACATCTGTCGTTCATATGAAAGCTTGTAACGAGTCCATGGCTATCGACCTGGATTGCTTTTGTATCCTGACCGCCTATATCAAGCACGGTTCTCGTGTTAGGAAAAATAGCATGAGCGCCAAAAGCGTGACACAAAATCTCCGACTTAATACAATCCTCGGGAAACGGAAGCAAAGCCCTGCCGTAACCGGTTCCTACCATATTGGCGATGTGAATTTCCATGTTTGCAATCTGTTCTATATGCTCTTTAAGCGAATTGGAAACGTCGTTGTATTTACCTTCGAGCAAATGAAGCTCCACATCGAAGTGAATGCTTCTGTCTTCAGGAGCTTTGTTTGTAACATCGGCATATTTATCATCGAGTATATCAATTGCTTCATGCACCAACTCAACAAAATCATATTCGACCATTTCATTTTCAACGGGAGTGATGCTTTTATCGAAAGTAAGCATCAGCGGTTCGAAGTAATCTTTATCGTATTTTTCTACCTGCTCGTGATATTTCTCTCCGATTATATCTCTGAAAAACTGGTTCTTAGAACCGAGATCACCATAAATGTATAGGTTTCTTATTACCGGTTCTATGGTATGAATTATCTCATCCACGTATCCGGCAATCTTGTTACGCTTTTCATTTTTAAATGTGGTCTCAACGGTTTGTTTTAATTGTGAGTGAAGACTTTCGAGCCGTTTTTTGAATTGCAGGTATTTGAATATCGCTCTTAAATCATCAATGAATTTTCTGTTTTCCGGTTTCTCTCTTATTTCATCACCGAGCTTTCTTTCAAGCAGATTAAACCTTGCATCGAATGTAGCTTCGAGCCGTGCAATATCGGCGGCAACTTTGTAATTTGCTCTTGTATTAGTTATACCCCTTCCGATAATTTCATCATCTTCGTTTATTATAATTGCTTTCGAAGTTGTCGATCCTAAATCGACTCCCAGATAATACTTGTTCATAATACTACGCTTCCTGTTCTAAAATTATTTTGCGTTGTTCCAACATCTGGAAGAAAGACTCCAGCCGGTTTTTTATGTTTGCGTAAGAAAAATATCTCGGATCGACCAAATCCGATTCGATAAATCCCACCGGAATTTCCAGATCTTCTTCCAATTTACGCATCATCAAAAGCTGCCCGGCTGAAAACGAATTACAGCTTTTAATCGAGTTAACAAGAAATCCGTCGGCGTGATATTCCTGAATACACTTGCTTAACAGTTCAACCCTTTGCGGAAGGTTCAGGTTAGTGTAGCAATTCATACAATACTCGGCTAAACTCTCAAGCGGTTTATCGGGATTGTGACGGAAGCCCATATCGTAAACACCGCCCACCTTTGTATAAGACGATGCAACTATAACAGCACCGAGGTCGTAAAACAGTTTCCAGAATTCACGGAAGCTCGTCCAGTTGGGCGGTCCTTCAACAACCAGCCGGAAGCGTTCTTCTTTTAATTCGCCTTCGGGAGTTACGGGACCCAAACCTTTTTCCACTCTCTCTAAAATTTCTTTGTAAAGCTCTTCGTAATATTCCACCGCTTCGGGCATTCCTCTGAAACCGATATTAATCGGTCCGATGTAATAGACGCCTGCAAAATATGCATCGATTGGTGAAGGTACGTTTTTAGGAGTATCGAAAATTTTAACGATTAAATCTTCCGCCTTTGCCGCGTTTTCGAGAATACCTTTCAACTTCGATTCATCGTATTTAATTCCCGAAACTTTTTCCATCTTCGGTATAACTTCTTCTTTCAACTGCTTAACCATATAGCTGGTCATCTCTTCGGTTATTTCACCGTTTTCCTGATACGGTGTGTGCAGCATTGCAACCGGAACACCGGGATACAAATCTTCAAGACTTTCGAACCATTTCATAAACGTGAAGCAGCCGGTGTAACTTAAAAGAAGCAAATCCGGTTCGGGAATTTTTTCGCCGGTTGGACCGACGTTACCGTTAAGCATCATTCCTATATCGCACTTAACATAAGTGCAAACATCTTCGGAGTGTCCGAACCGTTCGGCTTCGCGAATAAATCCGCCCGACTTTTTTCTCATTCCCGATTGAAGTGCATTTATCTCGGGATAAACCGGTAGCATATCGAAGGCACGTATCAGTTCCGAAAGATTGCCGGGAACAAAAGTGTAAACTACTTTCTTGCCCGTTTCTTTTGCGGTGCTCAACTCCTTAAAAAGATTTCCGATCATCTCTTTCTGGATGATCATACTTTTTTCTTTTTGAACCTTCTTTTCTTCAGGCATAACTTATCTTCTTTTAGTTATCAATTAATTCTTCGCTCCAAAGCTTTATTGAATCGGCAAAAGCACCGACCTGCTCTTTTATATTTTTGAACTGTCCGGTATTTTCGCTGTACTTAAAGCTCATGTATCTTATTTTCTGTGCATCGCAGGCATTGTGTAAAACGGGAGCATCCAGAAGTGCCGGATCGCAAAAGCTCGGTGCGGCGAAAATTATTCCGTCTGCTTTTCTTCTGTTAAAAAGTTCAATCAAACGGTCTTCTTTCGGATTGCCTACATCGTAAACCGATGATGAAAATGTGCTTTGTGTAAGGTATGCTTCAACGAGTGCATTTACCGGATCGTCAGTGCCGGCATCAACGTCCCCTTCTATCCATCTTGAGCCGAGCATGAAATCATCGTCCACAATATAACATCCGGCAAGTTCGATGGTTTTAATCAAACTAACAGGCGGCTGCTCGCAAAACGAACCGGAAACAATAACTTTAATTTTGTCCATCGGTTCGCCGATATCTTTGCTTATATATTCAATTACATCTTCCAGAATTTCGTTGTGCTCTTCAACAGGAATTACCATTCCCGCCCTGATTATGTAATACAATTCTTCGGCAGTTAATCTCCATGGGTATTCCTGTTTGATGTCGTATATCT
>JAJRSV010000279.1 GCA_024278655.1 Bacteroidota bacterium
AAAGAGTAGGAAATGCAAATAGGTATAGTAGGACTGCCGCTTTCGGGCAAATCAACGTTATTTCAAACCATAACCAAAACACACATCGACCCTGCGGCGGTCGCAAAAATCGAATCGCACAGAGCCGTAATTAAAGTGCCCGACGAAAGACTGGACAAATTAACCGAAATATTCCAGCCGAAGAAGAAGGTGAATGCAACTATCGAAGTTATTGATGTTGTCGGACTTCAGAAAGGCGATACGGGTTCGACTCAGTTTACGAGCAACTTTTTATCGAAAGTAAAAACAAACGATGCACTAATTCAGGTTGTGCGATTATTTGAAAACGAGCTGGTGCCGCATCCCGAAGGTTCGATAAATATGATGCGTGACATAGAAGAGTTCGAAACGGAGTTTTTAATTTCGGATATGGCAATTGTTGAGAAAAGAATTGAAAGCATCAAAAAGCAGATAATGAAAACTAAAGACGAACAGCTAAAACGTGAGCTGCCGGTTCTGGAAAAATGTTACGAAATTCTGCAAAACGAAACTCCGTTAAGAGAAGCACACTTAAAAGAAGATGAATTGAAGCTGTTGCGTTCATATCAACTGCTTACAGCAAAACCGATGTTGATTGCACTAAACCTTGATGAAAATCAGATTGGCGATGTCGATAAGTATCTGAATGAACTTGCAAAGAAAAAGTTAGGTGCGAATACAAAGGCGCTGGCTTTCTTTGGAAAAATTGAAATGGAAATGTCGGAGCTTTCTGATGATGACGCACAAATGTTTATGGAAGATTACGGCATTAAAGAATCGGCACTAAACAACATAATCAGAGAAGCTTACGAGCTGCTTGGGCTTCAATCGTTTTTTACAGTCGGTGAAGATGAATGCAGGGCTTGGACTATAAAGAGAGGAAGTACTGCACAGGAAGCTGCTGGAGAAATACATACCGATTTTTATAAGAAGTTTATCCGTGCGGAAGTTGTTCATTACGATGATTTTATTGCCGACGGTTCATTCGCAAAAGCGAAAGAAGAAGGACACTGGCGGCTTGAAGGAAAGGAATATATCGTAAAAGACGGCGATATAATTTCTATTCGTCACGGATAACTCCTTAATAGTTTCGGAGGCATAATTGAAAAATTTATTTTTAATAACTTTCATAACTATTCTGGCTTTTACTGCATGCAAAAAGAATAACGAAAGAACAACATCGCTGCCTTACGACCCTCCGGGTGCAACGATAACCACAGATAAGGAAATTACTCAGCAGCATAAAAGAACATTTTACTTCAGCAGCGACGGTTTGTTTATTTCAAATGAATTTGAAGGTGCAAGATTAAATGATGTTTACAGGATAGAGCCGTTCGTTTACGAAGCAGTGATAGAACCCGAAAACGCACCGGTAAATAACTCAGCCTGGTATGCTTTTATGACATGGTCCGATTATCCCCAAACCATCACCTTAATATTAAAATATAAAGACGGCACTCATCGCTACATTCCCAAATTAAGTTACGATAAAGAGAATTGGTTTCCTTTGGAAGATGAACGAATCAAAATCGATGCATCAAAGCAAACGGCGCAGCTTGAACTTAACATCGGTTACGATACATTATGGGTTGCAGCACAGGAGTTGATAACTTCATCGGTTTATGATAAGTGGGAAGATGAACTTGCGGCAAAGCCATTTGTTGAAAAAAGAGAAATCGGAAAATCTGCCGGGGGCAGAGCAATTAATGAATTGTTGATATCGGAAAATGAAGCAGCAAATAACTACGTGATTTTTACCGGACGATTACACCCGCCGGAAGTAACCGGTTTCTTTGCATTAAAATCTTTCGTGGAAACAATTGCAGACAGTTCCGAAATTGCAAAGGAGTTCCGTTCTAAGTTTAATACGATTGTAATTCCACTTGTAAATCCCGATGGAGTTGATAACGGGCACTGGCGGCATAACATTCACGGCGTTGATTTGAACAGGGATTGGGTTAAGTTCAATCAGCCGGAACCAAGAGCAGTAAGAGATGAAGTAAACAGAATAGTTAAACAAAACGGCAAGCCGCACTTCTTTATTGATTTTCATTCAACACAAGAAGATGTTTTTTACACAATGACGCTATCAAGCATGCTCGATGATAATCTTACAGAAAGTGAAAAGGAAAAAGTAAAAGAAGGTTACGAACTTGTTAACAAATGGCTTTCGAACCTTCAGAAAAGATTTCCAGATTACCACGTTAACATAGTTGATACGTTATCGAAAAAAACATCTCCCACATCCGACAGATGGTTTCAGAAAACATATCACATTCCTGCGCTTACTTACGAAGTTGGTGATGAAACAGACCGGCAGCTAATTAAAAAGATTGCCAACGGCGCTGCAATTTGGTTAATGAAGTTGTTGAATGAAAAGGGAACTCTTAACAGAACATTAGCTAAAAGTGGGTTATAGTTGACTGAGCAAGTTACGTTACTCATAAAAGGTATAAGGGAATAAAGGGGAAAACCCTTACGGGGCTATATGTTTCTGCTGCAAGAAGATAGAATGTTACTGGTTCTTAGTTCGTGGTTCTTGGTTTTGTTTGCTAATGAAAGAAGCCGATTGCAAAAATGGATTTTGTAGCGCAGATTATCAATATGCGTTTGCTTACAAAATCACAAACCTCAAAAAACAATTATCAAATAATTTCCAGTTCTTAAGAACCAATTAACAAAACCATCATTATCACAGCGCAACCCCGGTAGTTATTCCGTTTAAAGTCAATAATTGGGCAAAGGTATGCCCCAAATATTTTAATTAAATTTGTTCTTTGACATAATGAAAAAAGTGTTTAAGTTAATTACTGAAAGAGTGAGAGATAAATCCCGTAGTTAATGAAGTTATTTCATTTTGGGACTTCTCTTGCTCTTTCCTTTTTTTCGTCTGTCTCTGTGAAATCGGTGCATTTGAGTCCAACTTCTGATACCGTCTGAGCTTATTGCTCACTGG
>JAJRSV010000280.1 GCA_024278655.1 Bacteroidota bacterium
GACCATACCTGATTGGCGTTACGGTAATTGTACTCGGTTATGCTTTTTATAATGCATACAAACCTAAAAAAGAAAATGATATTGAATGCGCGTGTGAGGATGAAGAAAACCCCGCAAAGAAAAACTTTCTTAACTCAAAAGCTTTCCTCTGGATTGTAACGGCAGTAAGCTTGCTTATGTTTGCATTTCCTTCGTACTCATATATTTTCTTTCCTGAGTTAAACAATAAGGTTGCTGTTGTAAATGAAAACAACATTACCGAAGTAAAGTTGTACATAGAAGGAATGACCTGTACAGGCTGTGAAGAATCGGTGAACTATACGTTAAAATCAAAAGAAGGTGTGATAAGTGCCACCTCGTCATACGAAACGGGAATTGCAGAAGTGAAGTTCGATAAGTCTAAGATAAAACCGGAGCAGCTTGCTCAAGCCATTGAAGATGAAGTCGGTTATAAGGTTACGAAATTCGAAATAGTAAATTAGTAGTAGGGAGTTGGACAAGATGAAACAAGAAATAATTAAACTGGAAATAAGCGGAATGACCTGCGATGACTGTGCAAAGTCTATTGAGAAAAAGTTTGAAGGTAAAGAAGGAATTTTAGATAAGTCAGTCAGCTATCCGCAAGGGCAGGGTACATTTGCATTCGATGCAGGTAAAATAAAAAAAGAAGATATAATCGAAACGATTAACAGAACAGGTCATTATAAAGTTAAAGGTGAGCTAAACGGCAATGATAATGCACAAAGCAATTTCGATTTGATAATTATCGGCGGCGGTTCGGCGGCTTTTTCGGCGGCTATTAAAGCGAGTGAATTGGAGAAGAAAGTGTTGATGATAAACGACGGTCTGCCGATTGGCGGAACGTGTGTGAACGTGGGCTGCGTGCCATCCAAAACTTTAATAAGAACTGCCGAAGCATTTCACCATGCCAATCATCCGAATTTTTCTTCGATAAAACCCGGTGGAAACAAAATCGATTTTAAAGAAGCCATAAATCAAAAAAGAGAATTAGTTGCTGACCTGAGACAAAAAAAATACATCGATGTAATAAGCGATGATAAAAATGTAACAGTGTTAAAAGGTCGTGCAAAGCTTACGGGTAAAAACAGTGTTGAAGTAAACGGTGAAACAAAAACTGCCGGTACAATTTTAATTGCAACGGGTTCTTCAACATTTATTCCCGATATTCCCGGACTGAAAGATTCGGGTTATTATACAAACGATACGCTTTATGAATTAGAAGAACTCCCGGAACATCTTATAGTTATCGGTGGAAGATACATTGCACTCGAGAATGCGCAGATGTTTGCACGCCTCGGTTCAAAAGTAACCGTTCTGCAAAGGTCATTCCGCATACTGCCAACCGAGATGCCGGATATAACCGAAAACCTCTCAGACTACTTAAAGGAAGAAGGAATCGATATTAAAACGGGAGTGGCAATTCATTCTGTTTCAAAACAAAACGGTAAAGTGGTTCTTAAAGTAACTGTAAAAGACAACGAAGAAATTATTGAAGGTACGCACTTGCTTGTTGCAACGGGAAGAAAAGGTAACATAAGTAATTTAGGGTTGGAAGAGCTGGGAATCGAAACTCACGGTAATAATTTTATTAAAACAGACGAATATAATCGTACATCTGTTCCAAACATTTACGCTGCAGGTGATGTAACAGGCGAACATCTTTTTGTTTATACCGCAGCTTATGCCGGTGCGCTTGCCGTTGAAAATGCATTCACAGAAGAGAAGAGAGAAAAAGATTACTCTGTTCTGCCCTGGGTTATTTTCACCGATCCGCAGGTTGCAGGTGTAGGTATGGATGAAAATCAAGCTCATGCAGCAAAGATAGATTATGATGTATCGGTTTTCATGCTTAAAGATATACCGAGGTCACTTGCAGCAAGAAACACAAAAGGATTCATAAAGCTTATCCGCAATAAAGAAACGGATAAACTGATTGGTGCGCGCATTCTTGCTTCGGAAGGTTCGGAACTATTAATGGAAGTCTCACTCGCAATTAAGTTTGGAATTACAGTTAAAGAAATAAGGCAGATGTTCCATCCCTATTTAACTTTGTCGGAAGGAATAAAATTAGCCGCAATTACTTTTGATAAAGATGTCGGCAAACTTTCCTGCTGTGCTGTATAGTATTCTTTTTACTATTAAATAAAAGAATGGATGCTTGGTTGATTGAATGATTCTATGTAATAATTACAAGATTACAAGATTACAAGATTACAAGATTACAAGATAGCAAGATTGCAAAATTACAAGATTATAATCTATAAACGTCGAACGTTAAACCACGAACTCCGAACCAGGCACCACGAACACTACTCACAACAAATGACGGATTGATTGAATGGTTAAAGTAACTTAATCTTCGTTTTATCTTTGTTATTTGGTTGCCGGCTATGCCGTGCTAAGATGTATTTTAAAGGACGATGAAATGAACAAATATTTTTTATCGGGACTTTTATTGTTAATATTTCTCGTTGGATGCAACAGAGAGCAGCCCAAAAAGGAAGTTGAAACAAAACAAACACCCAAACAAACAGTTCAAAAAAACAGCACGACTATAAAAGTCGGCAAAGGTCCCGATGCTCTTTTCTTAACTCCCGACGAAAACTTTCTCTACGTGGCAAACGTTGAAGATAATTTCCTTTCCGTTATCGATACCAAAGCTGAAAAGGTTGTAAATAAAATTGAGGGGATAAAATATCCATGGGGATTTACTCGATTAGGCAATTCCGATTTGGTTGCAGTAAGCAGCTACGATAAACAAATTGTTGTAATCAATTTTAAAAAACATAAGATACTGAAAGAAAAAAAGTTTGATAACAACCTGGGCGGTATTACTTCCACAAAAGACGGAAAATATATTTATGTAATTGAAACAGGTAAAAACAAAGCGTTAAAACTCGATGCGGGTTCACTTAAAATTTTAGACAGCTATAATACAGGTGACGGTCCGGATGGTATCGGTATTTCGAAGGATGGCAGTAAAATTTATACAACCAACACGAAAGACGGTACAATTTCAGTCATCAACACAAAAACAAAACAGACGAAACTGTTAACAGTAGACGGAAAGCCCGAGTTGGTTCATTACAACCGCAATAAATCTTTATTGTTCATAAGCAACTTCAAGCTGAATAAAATTCATATAATCGATACTGAAACCGATAAAATAGTTCATGAAATCACAAATTTGAAATCGCCCGAAGAAGCGGTCTTGTCAAAATCGGAAAAACTGCTTTATGTTGTAAACTTCGGTGCAAAGAAAGTTTTTGTGTACGATGCTGTTACTTATCAGAAGCTTGATGAAGAATATTCTGTTGGTAACAAACCGATTGGAGTAATTTCCGCTTTGAATGATACAAAACTGTTTGTTTCGAATTATGGTGAGAATTCGGTTTCTGTCATTCATCTTACCAGATAAGTTTAATGAATTATTTAAACTCGTGTTTTAATCTTACTTTGTAGTAATTAATATGCAGATAAAAAATGAAAACAATATTATTCCTAATAGCTGTTCTATTAATGATCGGATGCAACTCTCAAAAGCCGGAAGCAGAAATTATAGAGAGCAGATTAGCAAATGTATTCAAGCCGTGGGACGGAACATGGGAAGGTAAGTTTTACATTTACGAAGACACGCTCGGACAGAGAGAAGGCGAAGCTCAACCGGAAAACATCAGTTACGAATATTTCCAGTCGCTTCCGTTAAAACTCAAATCGGTAATTGAAGCAAAGCACGTTTATGTTTCCGAAAATCCTTTCCTGCAGAAAGGTGTAATTACAGACACTTACATTTCGGAAGACGGTACAAAAATGAAAGTGAGCAGCACAGCAGTAAATAAAGTCGAAAACGGTAAACTTAAATGCATCGTAACCAAACCGGGCGAAACTGTAATTCATCAGGGAAAATATTTAGGTAATAACACAATTGTGTGGCACAGGAATATTGAAAAGCCGAAACGAATAGAATACTTCTACGAAACGGTTGACAGTCTGCATTATAAAATTATCGGCTGGGGTTACTACGGAAACGACGACCCCAATCTCACTCCCCGCACCTGGTTTTATGGTGATTACAAAAAAATGTAGCTCGAAGCGCAGCTTCGACGCCTGAAACAAAAGACAAAGTAATA
>JAJRSV010000281.1 GCA_024278655.1 Bacteroidota bacterium
CCTTTTTGAACATAATTCCTTTATTCGTATTCGAATGTATTCAATACTATTAAAAGAATCAACATTATTTTAAAACTCATTTATAATCCCAAAATGTATTTTACCTTCACTGAATGAATCGCCTTTGCCCAGGGCAAAACTTACACCCAATATACCGAGACCGGTTTCCAGATTAATTCCGAGTCCGTAACCGATTTTAAACTCTTCAATTTCGGTAATACTGCGTACCTCATCGGCGTTTCTTAAAAAGTAGCCGGAATCGAAAAACAGGAATGCAAAAGTTCTGCGTGAAAGGAAGAAGCGGTATTCAAGGTTCGACCAGAAAACGCGGTTGCCTAAAAACTGGTCTTCGCGGTAACCTCTTAAAGTAAGTGCACCGCCGAGCCGGTATAAATCGCTTTGTTCGAAGAAAGGACCGCGAAGTTCCCTGCCGTTAAGCGTAAGTGCAATTACCTGCCGGCGGAATAACTCGTAGAATATCGCAAGCGTTACTTCGAAACGCTGCAGATTGATATTTGCTTGTGTTCCGGGAATGATAAATTCTTTCGGACCGTTTATTTTTTTCTGACTGAATTTATACGAGTTATCGAACAGCAGTCCGCCCAAAGGAGCAAGCGGGTCGTCGCGGGTATCAATCCTTAAATTAATTCCCGTAGTTAATGATGACGAATTGAACACGGTAAACACCGGAGTTTCTGAAATTGTCGGTATAACCGATTCGGTTGTTACAAACACTGTAGCCGATACATCTTCGGTTGCAAGATATTCCAGTCCGGCGTTAAAATTCCTTTGCACGTAAATTGTATCCTGCTGACGCTGATAAAACCGCAGATTCAAATTAAGCGGGAAGCCGATAAGCCAGGGTTCGAGGTACTTAAGTTCCAGCTCCTGCGAATTCCTGTCAAGCTTGCGCCACCTGAAAGCAGCAGCTCTTCCCGTTCCGAAAAGATTGCGGAGCGAAATGTTTATCAAGCCGGTTACATATCCCGACTCGTTATCTTTTGCTGGCGGAATGTAACCCAATATGCCATCGAAGTTGTTCGTTTGCCTCTCTTTAACTTTAATCAGCAAAACGCCGTTGTCATCCGAATCGATGTAAAACTGCGGCGTGGGCACAGGGTCGAAAAAACGGAGACGGTTTAATCTTTTCGGCAACTCTTCTATCTTGTCCTGTGAGTAATACTCGCCCGGTTCAATTCGCAGCTCACGGACTATCACATAGTCTTTTGTCGATTTGTTCCCGTCAACTTCAACCCTGTCGATTTTGCTCAAAGGACCTGTGTCAAAATCGATATAAATATCGGCGTAGTTTTTTTCTTTAACCGAATCGGTATAAAAATAGATTGAAGTGATAGTGAAAGCAGCAAAAGGATAACCGTCGTTTTCGAGTTTTGTAAGTGCATCGTTAATATAATTTTTAAATTCGGTTATATCGAAAATCTGCCCTTCGAGGAATTTGAAAACCGGTTCATACTTTTTAGTTTGAACCGAATCGCTGCCGGTAAAGAAAACGTTTTTTATGTAAGTGGGTTCACCTTCGTTAACATTTAGTGTTATGAATACTTTCTGAGAATCGGAGGAGTATTCGAGGTTCGAACCTGAAAAATCGGGATTAAAATAACCATGCAACGTGAGGTTAAATGCAGTGCGCGTTTTTAACGTGTCTAAAATTTCCGGATAAACTTTTGTTCCCTCGCCCGTTTGTATCCAATCTTTAATATCGCCGTCGCTGAAAGTTCTGTTTCCCTCGATATCAATTCTTTTAATAACCTGCGGATAAACTATCAAAGGTAATAAGATAAGAAGCAGAATATATTTAATCCGGTGTATCATCAATTATTTTAATTCTTTTACCGACAGGTTCAACCTTGATTTTATTTTTAACACTATCAATTTCTCCGGGACTCACATTACACACATCAAAGCTTGCAGCGTTTGCTGCACCGAGCGCGGTTGCAAAAATCAACTGCTCATTAAAAGTTAAATTATTATGCCACCCGTAAACGATGCCGGTTGTAAAAGCATCACCGCTTCCCGTAGCATCCACGGTTGTAATTTTAGGCACAGAAACTTTATAATGAAAGTCAAAATTAGAAGCGTAGAAATCTTTTTCACCTTCGGTAATGAATGCCTGCTTTACTCCCTTAGCGTAAAGTTCATTAAGAAAATCGAGCTTACTTTTACCATCGCTCAAATCAATGCTAAACGAACTTTCAATTTCTTCAACCGTGTTGTGTAAAATTCTCGGCGATGCATCGATGCAATCTTTAAGATGATTACCGTAAGTATCACACACCGATATTTTATCGTACTTGTTTGCAATTTCAATTCCCTGCGGAAAAATATCGTCTGCTTCAGGCGAAGGTGAACTGCCGGAGAATACTACAATCTCGCAGTTCTGAATCATCTTTTCGAGTTTGGCGATAAATTTTTCTTTTTCATCTTTATCGATTAACGAATTATGCTGGAAGAAATGATAAGCTTTTTTTCTTTTCGAATCGATGATAACCGAACAGTTTCGTGTTTCAGTTTTGGTGTTAATAATTGAAAACTCTATGCCTTCTTCCTTAACCGCATTGCGCAAAAGCTTGCCGCTGTTACCGCCTGCAAAGAAGAGAGCGATATTTTGAATGCCCAGTTTGCTGAGCTGCCTGCTTACATTTATTCCTTTACCTCCTGCGGCAAGACGCAGTGTTCCGTTTCTGTTTTGTTTATCAAAACTTACTTCATCAAATGTGTAACGATGTTCCAGTAACGGATTTATAGTAACTGTTAAAACCATAATTGTAAATTATACTTTTCTTAATTTAAAATAAAAAAGCTTGCTGCATTTACAGCAAGCTTGAGAATTTTTGTAAGATTGTAAAAACCGTTGAAACGGTTAATTATTAATTGCGTTTATTGCTTAAATTCCCACGATTAAACCTGCCTGACCGTTAGGCAGGATCGTGGGCTGCTTTATATTTATAATTTTAACACAACCTCTTTAATCGTGAGCTGCTTTTTTAAATTATTTTCAGTCGAACAAGCAAACGACAACAATTGTTCTGTTATAGTAAAATATTTAATAACGATACCTGAAGAAATCTCCGTAAAGCGGAGTAACCAACCGGTAATCGCCAAAGCCGGTTTCATCCACGAACACGAAGCTTTTGTTTAAATCGTAATACTGCCATACCTCGTACGGCTTAGAGTCGTAATCGAACGGATGGCGTTCTACATAATTCGGTGCACCGAGAATTATAAACACCATTCCTCTATCGGAGCGCCAACCCTCCGAGTAACTTGAAAAACTTTCGTTTGCATAAGCGACTCTTCTATAATATTCTTCAAATACTTCGTTCTCTTCGTTACCGGGTGAGGGATCTTTTTTCTTCCAGAATTCAATAAACCTTTTAGTTTTTTCGGCTTCGGTTTTTCCTTCCTCAATGTAATCCAGCTCATCAGGATTTGCGATGTACCTTAACTGGGCGATTGCTTTGTCTATATCCTCAATTGTAACCGGAAGTCCGGGCAATCTTGAATAGAAAGGTTTGTGAGAAGCCGCTACCAAATCACCTTCGTTATCCTTAACGAATACGGATAACATATAGTTACCCATCGATAAAGAGGTGTCTTCCACAGTGTAGTAAATCCGGGTTGTTCCCGCATCGAATTTTCTTTTCTGAATACTTGTATACAGAATATCTTTATCCTTGTTGGAAATAACGTACTCAATAGTATTTTCCGAAGGTTTGTCGGTATAGACTTCGAAATAAATATCTATTCCTTTTCTCTCTCCCGAAATATTGCGGGAAATATTTGGAATTATCTTGCTCTTCCCCTTTACGGTAGTTCTGCTCGAAATTAACATAATATCGCTAACCGCCGGTTTTTCACTAAAGTCTTTAACCTCAAAAACATTCTCCGAAGGAAATTCCTGTTTGGAATCTTTATCCATCAGAGTTGTTTTGATAAAGTATTTGCCCGGTTTAAGATTGAACGAACGGTGACTGATATTAAAGTTATCCCTGTCCGATGCCTCGCTAAAAGATTTCACTTTAATCTTTTCATTCCACATCTTTTCGATAATAAGTCTCTCCTTATCCTCGTCATAAACCGAAACAGTAATGGAATAACTTCCGCGCAAACCACCGGAGGTTTTGACAAACTGAATGCCTCTGAAAGGAACCTGGACGAAGACATCCATCCGCGTTTGATTACTATCTGCAAAGTTCAAAAAGTCCTGGTAGTATCTTATTCTCTCGGTTTGATACTCGTGCATTTGTTCAACCTGGGGGAATAAGAATGCTGCAGACAACAAAACGAACGTTAATATTTTATTTATAATCATTTTATACTCCCTTCGTCTTAGGTTATGTCTGCAAAAAGATCATATTCATTATAGTCATTAATTTTGACGTTATAAAATTCACCGATGTTTAGTTCTTTGTTTTTGCGCCGAATCAGCACTTCGCCGTCAACTTCGGGTGCGTCTCTATATGATCTGCTAATATAGAAATCTCCTTCGACAGCTTCAACTAAAACTTTTATCTCTTTATTCAGAAATTTCGAATTCTTTTTTAACGATATATCTTTCTGAATTTCCATCAACACTTCTTTTCTTCTCTCTTTTTCCTCCTGCGGAACCGGATCACCCAAAATATAGCTTGTTGTGTTTTCTTCAACCGAAAATGTAAATGTTCCTATTCTGTCGAACTCGGTCTCTTCAACAAACCGGCACAGTTGCTCAAAATCCTTTTCGGTTTCATTCGGATAACCGACAATAAAAGTTGTTCGCAGAGTTATATCCGGTATCATATCTCTGAATCTCTTGATTATTTCTCTTGTTTGTTCACCCGTAACACCTCGCCGCATAGATTTAAGAACATCGTCCGAAATATGCTGTAGAGGTATATCTATATAATTACAAATTTTGGGATTATCCGCAATCTCTTTTATAACCTCGGTAGGGAACCGTGACGGGTAAGCATACATTAACCGTATCCATTCGATTCCATCTACTTCGCTTAAACGCTGCAGCAGCTCTGCAAGAGCTTTTTTGCCGTAAATATCCTTACCGTAATCGGTTGTATCCTGCGCAATTAAAATTAATTCTTTAGTATTATTTTTTGCAAGGAATTCAGTTTCCTTTACAAGTTCATCCATCGGTTTTGATTTGTGTCCGCCGCGCATCAAAGGAATTGCACAAAAAGAGCAAGGATGATCGCATCCCTCTGATATTTTAAGATAAGCCGTGTGCGAAGGAGTTGTAAGAACCCTTTCACCCAACAATTCGTACTTAAGCTCACCGCCGAACTCCTTAACAATACCTTCGTAATCCTCGGTTCCGAAAAAAACATCTACTTCGGGAATCTCTTTTCTCAACTCGGCTTTGTATCTTTCCGAAAGACATCCGGCAACAATTACTTTTTTGAGCTTGCCCTGCTTTTTCAATTCAACTGCATTCAAAATTGTGTTAACCGATTCTTCCTTTGCAGCTTCTATAAATCCGCAGGTATTTATTATAACCGTATCGGCATCGTTCGGTTCATCGGTAAAATCAATTTCATTAAGTTGAAGCTGACGCATCAATCTCTCGGAATCGACTGTGTTTTTTGAACAGCCGAGCGTAATTACACTTACTTTATCTTTTCTTTTCATATTTTAAATGAAAGGTAATCAGCTTAAAAATTCAAGGTAAAGAAGAACGGCAGGCGAAACGTAAAGAAGAGAATCGAAACGGTCGAAGATACCGCCATGACCAGGAATGATAGCGGAAGAATCTTTAACATTTGCATCCCTTTTAAACAACGACTCAACCAAATCACCTGTCTGCCCAATTATTCCAACCAATAAACCGATTACAATCGTATCCTTATAACTTAAAAAACCGAGTACAATTAATTTTGCGGCAATCATTGCAGCAACGGCAAACACAAGTCCGAACAGAGCACCTTCCCAGCTTTTTTTAGGACTAACCCTCGGAAAGAGTTTATGTTTTCCGAACTTAGTGCCGCCGAAGAAAGCAGCGGAGTCGCAAATCCATATTGAAGCCAATACGGATATTATAAGGTAGCCGCCGTTTAAATAATCTTCTCCGCTATAAAATTCTCTTATCGCAAGAATAGACGAAGAAAAAATTCCGACATAAAAAACACCTAACAAAGTTGCCCCAAGGTTTTCAATTGCCGAACCTTTATTCCTGAACAGTTCTGCAAGTGTAAATAAAAGCAGTGCTGCAATAATCAGAAAGTAGTAATCAATTAACCGGAAGTATTGATTTAATATAACAGCCGCAACAAAAAGCAAACCCAGCGGAACCTGCGGACTGATATTTTTGTTCTCTGCAAATTTAGCAAACTCGATAAAAGCGATTATTCCGATACCGAGCACAAAAGCAAGAAAGTAACCCCCGCCGAAATAACTAACCAGCACTATTGCAGGAATAGCAACGAGCGATACTAAAACCCTCTGAGCCGTGTTACCTAATGCCATCAGCTTTCTTCTGAGTTTTCTTCCGGTCCCGAATTGTTTTTCTTGGCATCCTCAATGTAGTTGAGTGCCTGTTTCAAATCCGATTTACGCACAAACAGCTTAACTATCGAAAAGTCGCCCGGTGCCGGAAAGTTACGGTCTTTTTGCGATAACACATTTGCTTCAACACCGCCGCTTTCCAGAACTTCTTTAAGCATCTGCACTTCGTATTCGTCACCCGATGTATAAACAAGCACCCAATCCTTTTCGCTTAACTCTTCAATTTTCGGAAGATCTTTTTCATCTACCAGTGCGGTGTTACAATCGGGGCATATAGTAACGCCTTCCACATATTCGTAATTACAATTAGGACATACGGGCATAATTCCTCCTATTGGTTTAATCTTTCCTGTGAATAAAATTTATTCGTTACAATAATAATAATTGCAAATAAAATCGACAGAATAACAAACATCAAAATACTCGAATTCAATTCGCTGGAATTTGCAGCGCCCGAATTAACGAGAACATCATCACCCCAAATATAATACATTACAATCGCACTAAAGTTATTTAAAAAATGTAAGAAGATGGGAATTAAAAGTGTTTTGCTCTTGTACGAAGAATAACCGAAATAAAAACCGAGTGTAATCAGCGGAATCAAACTATACGGCTCCATGTGATATAACCCGAAAAATATTGCCGTAATCAATGCGGCGGTTGCCGGCTTAAACTTGTATCCGAAACTCCGTTGAATATAACCTCTGAACATTGTTTCCTCGGCAATGGCGGGTATAACGGCAACCACAAAAATAACAAGCAGCATATCGGGCAGGGTATCAGCCGCAATAAGGTTACCCAACAGCTTTTCCATCAGTTCGTTCAGCGAATCCAAAAAAGATTTGATGGAATTAACAAATGAATAACTTGCAGCCAACTGTTCGATAAAATAATTCTGTATATAAAGGTAAACCTGAAGAAGCGGTGTAAGGATAATTATTCCTCCCGTAAACAAAGCCACTTCGCTCCACTTTGGAATTTTTGTGTAAATAACTTTAGAAACGTTGCCGAAAATAACCCTGCCGAAAACCAATGCGGGAAGAAGAATAAACAAAAGCTGTCCCGCAATAGTCATCAAACGGAGACTTGTAATATCGGCTCTTTCCAAATCGGTGCCGAAGATTAAAATAGTAAGCAGTCCGCCCACAAACTGGTAAAGAAAGAAACAACCAATCAATCCGAAAAAAGCAGCGGCTACCGGTGACAAGAGCGGATAGCCATGACCAAGATTATTCATGTTGGATTTCGGGTCGTTGCCGTCATCCGGATTATTGCCGGAGGGTATATTGTTCAAATCACTCATATTTTGTTGAATTAGTAAAAAATTTTGATATGAAGTTAAAGATAAGAATTAAAAAAAAGAAGAAGCCGGAGCTTCTTCTTAAATTTCCCGATTACTGACATTTTAGTGTTTTGCGGTCAACGGACCTGCAAGTCCCTCGTATTGAGTTAATACGGCATCTACGTAACCGATAACAATTTTGGTTTTAACTCTTACCGGAATTTTAACTTCGTCATCGGTAAGCCAAACAATTATATTACCGTCGTGCTTAAACAAGCCGCCTTCTTTAACGAGCGGTTCAACTTTAATGCAGTCAAACTTTCCTGCAGGAACTTCTATTGTTTCCCTTCCCAAAAATTTAACGTCAAGTTCGTAAACTTTATCCTTATAAAAGTTCTGCAGCCGTATTTTGTCACCGATTTTCATTTCTGAATAATCCAGTACTCTTGCATAATAAAAAGCCGAAACAATATCGTTAACGTAAGGAGGAATTTCATATTCGCCTTCGCTTGTTTTTGCTTTACCTTTTCTCTGATCGAAGAAAGCGGCAAAGTCCCTTGAAAAACTTCCTTCCCTTATATGCTGTTCGAATCTCCACGGGAAAAGACCTTCAACATCTATATAAGTTTCGTAGCGGTCTCTTACTTTATATACCCAATCGAAGCTTGGAACGGAATTAACCTCGAATGTAACATGATATGCTTCCCTGCCCGATATTCTTTTTATTTTCGGAATTTCCATAACTGCAATACCGGCTGTAACAAATCCGTAGTTTACATCGAAGACCAGCTTTTCGCCTTCTTTAAATGCTTTGTTTTCAACTTTCCTGAATTCGTTAGTTTTTTTGCCGCCGTCGGTAAATCCGTATGCAACCGCTAAAACCAAAATCATCAAAAATATTTTTGTTCTCGAAATCATTTTTACTCCTGTGAAATCAACACATTTTTAACTTTACTAAAAACGTTATCAATATTTATGCTATTCATACAATTCAACCGTTCGCACTGTTCCCGTGTGCAGTTGCTACATTCAATTTCGGGCAGAAAAACAGCTTTTTTAGCCGTATAAGGGCCCCACCGCTGAACCGAACAGGATAGAATTTTCGGATAAAATCCTACGGTAAATTTACCCAATGCCGCGGCAATGTGTATAGGTCCTGTAGAATTTGATATAAAAAGTGTACACAAATTTATTAAAGCAGTCAATTCAGTTAAATTGAACTTTCCCGAGAGATTGTGTGCTGAAGTTTTACCTTTAACCTTTTTACAGATATCCTTTTCATCATCATTGCCGGTAATTAAAACTTCAATATTGTCCAACGAAGTAATTTTATCGACTAACATTTTATACTTTTCAACAGGCAAATCGATTGCACTGCCGCCGCTGCCCGGATGAATTATCACTAATTTTTTTCCGGTGTCAATCTTTTCTTCACTTAGTACTCTTTTAACTTCGGCAAGACTTCCTTCATCAACCTTCAAATCAAACGATACTTTGCCGGGAGTTACTTCTTCTTCGATGCCGAATATTCTCAAAAGGTTCACGTTAAATTCAAGTTCATGCCGCTCTGCATATTTTCTGTGTTCATAAACCCTTTTGTTGAAAAGAAAAGAATACAACCTGTAACCGCTACCCACCCGGAATTTTATTCCCGAAAGAAAAGAAATAAGCGCAGTATCAAAAGTAGGATAAACAATCAAACAACTATCGAACGCTTTATCTTTAAGCAGCTTTACGTTTTCTTTAATAAGCGGTTTGCCGTTTTTTTCTTTAAGAATAATTACTTCATCGATATAAGGATTGCTTTTTACCAGCGATTCTGTGTACTCTCTTACAAGATAAGTAACCCGGCATTCCGGCAGGTGTTTTTTAATCATACCGGCTAAAGGAAGAGAGAGGATTACGTCGCCAATCCGGTCGGTTCTTACTATTAGTAAATTCTTCGGTTTAATCATCTTGATAAATACGGATTGTGCTTAATAAAAAACCGCCACGGCAGATGCGCCGATTTAGAGATGCCTATTCTTTTCGAAACGCCAATCATTTCTTCTTTTACTTTTCTCCGGTTCAAAATAAAAATTTTATCGCCGAGTAAATCCAGACCGGAATGTTTAATGTTTATTTCCATCGCCATGCACACTTTGCCCGGACCGCTGGTTAAGTTAAACATTTCTTTTTCCGTTACCTGCTTTTTACCGTACCGGTTTTTAATCATACGTTCGATTCCTTCAACCGGTTCTACTGCCCGTATTAAAACCGCAGTGCCGTGGTCTTTTACTCCTGTTACAACATTGCAGCAATAATGCACTCCGTAAGATAAATAAACATACAAATATCCGCCTTCATTAAACATAATTTCGTTACGCTTTGTTCTGCCGACGTAAGAATGAGCGGCTTTATCGATTTTTCCGTCGTAAGCTTCCACTTCAACTATTTTTCCGGCAAGAATTTGTCCCCGGACATTGTGCACCAATATTTTACCGAGCAGTTCTTTTGCAACGGTAAGAACATCACGTGTATAAAAATTTCTTTTAAGCTTCGCCCCATTCAGCAGTGAACTCATTTGATATTCGAATAGTTAACGTGAACGGATTTGTTGAATTGTAAAACTGAGGTAATCAATTGTCTTTCTTCGAACGAATTTCGTTGATTCTTTCGGTGTAGTACTCATATTTAGCCGGGTCTTTCTTTATCAGCTTTTCGTAAACTTTTATTGCTTC
>JAJRSV010000282.1 GCA_024278655.1 Bacteroidota bacterium
ACATATATCCTTTAACCGAAATGCTTCACCTTTCGGGCGAGATGAGTGAGTATCAGTTTCATTACCAGGGTTATTCTTATTACGATGAGAAAAGAAACCTGTATGAAGTTGAGTTGGATAATTTAGAGGAGAATAAAAAAGAAGTCATCCGCACAAAAGAAAATTTTATTACATACCGCAGTCTTTCTCCAGGTATATACCGGTTTTCGGTCCGGTTCAGAAATGCAAAAGGTGTTTGGAGTGATAAAGTTATCGGAGTGAATTTTACTGTTTCGAAACCTTTTTATTATCAGATTTATTTTTATTTTGGACTTGTATTTATTGTTTCGATGCTTGTGTTGTTAATTCAAAACGAATTTTCACAATTGAGATCAAAACGTCAGTTGGAAAAAAGAATAATTCGAACTTCCGCCGTTCTCGAAACAACAGAGAATGAAAGACGAAGAATTACGCGTGATCTTCACGATGGGCTCGGGCAATTGCTCGCTTCCGCTAAAATGAAAGTTGAACTGATAAAGAGGAGTAAAAGAATTGAGGGTGATGAACTGGATGATGCGGCTGATTTGATTTTGCAGGCAAGAAAAGAGATGAGTAAGATTATTCACGATCTTCATCCTACCGAGCTAGATAAATACGGATTGGCAATTGCAATTAAAAAAATGTGTGAGGAAATAAGTAACAGAACATCGATTAATATTAATTGCGATTTAAGTAATTACACAAAAATCGAAAAGAAGAATTTTGAAATTATGGTTTACCGGATCATTCAGGAAGCCGTGTCGAATATAATTAAACATGCAGACGCATCTAATATTCAAATTAAAGCGGTCAAATCTGAATCGATGGTTGAGATTTCAATTATTGATGACGGAAAGGGCTTTGAGTTTAGAGGAATCGATAATTTGGATGAAAAAGGAATGGGCTTATTGAATATGTACGAAAGAACAAATATTTTAGGCGGAAAGTTTACAATTAAAACCGCTATTAATAAAGGTACTGCTATCATTATAAAAATACCCGTTTAATTATTATGGAAAAAATAAAAGTTATAATCGTCGACGATCATACCATGTTCAGAGACGGTTTGAAAGCTTCTTTTAATTCGAGCGAAAACATTATTGTAATTGATGAAGCGGCTGATGGTTGGGAGCTGTTACGAAAGCTTAAAGATGCCGAGCCCGATGTGGTAATTATGGATATAAATATGCCCGGTATGGATGGCATTGAAACTGCAAAATTAGTTAAAGGGGTCTATCCGGAAATTAAAATTTTGTTACTTACGATGTACGATAGTCAGCAGTATTTACTGGATGCGTTTAAGCAGGGTGTTTACGGATACATTTTAAAAATGGCTAATATAGAAAAACTATTCTATGCAGTTGAGCAGATTGCAAAGGGCGAAATTTATTACGACCCCGATATCGTTAAATCGTTGCCCCCGGTTAACCCCGATGAAGCGGAAAAAGAAGCTGACGATTATCTTAAAAGTAAATTTCACCTTACTAAACGCGAAGTTGAAGTGGCGAGACTAATAGCTTGCGGTTATCGCTCGAATGAGATTGCTGACAAATTAAATATTAGTCAGAATACTGTTTACAACCACCGCTATAATATTTTTGAAAAACTTAACGTGCACACTACTGCCGATTTGGTTCGGATACTCGTCGAAAACAACTCCTTTTCAGAATAAAACAATTAATTTAATTTCAGAATTTTCAGAACCGCTAATTTTTACCTCTATATAATTAGCTGTAAGTTTAATTTACAGTAAGTTTGAATTCTCAACTGTAATCTTTAATTTTACAGAAGGACTATGGGCATTATTTCAACCTGTTTTACACTTAATCCTTACTAACTGTTTATTTTATAATATTATTGGAGGGGGTAGCCTATGAAAGGTACCGTTGTTTCAACTTCCCCTGCAAGAGTTAGGGGTAAAAATATTTACATGTTTTTATCGTTGTATGTTTTTCAGCCTTGCAAAGCCGGCTTATACGGGTTTGCCGCTTTTTTTACGGTGTTGATTTTTACAAGAGGGGCAACCGTTCTTTTTGGCTTCGTAAAAAATTATAATATCGATGTTGATGATGTGACTTTTTCGTTGCTTGGGTTTGTATTAGTTTTTCTGATAAAGGTATTAGAGAATATAAAAGAGAGAAACAAAGCCAAACTTTCTTAAACGATATCGCTGGATTGGAGTTTTTCTGCTCTGGCGGCTAATTTTAATTGTTCAATCAATTCATCGAGATGTCCTTCCATTATATTAGAAAGATTATACAAAGTTAAACCAATCCGGTGATCGGTAACTCTGTTTTGAGGAAAATTATAGGTTCGTATCTTATCACTTCTGTCTCCGCTCCCAATCATCGATTTCCGCTGAGCAGAAATTTTTGCGTTCTTTTTCTTTAGTTCCAGGTCGTAAAGTCTTGCCTTTAAAACTTTCATTGCTTTGTTGCGGTTTTTTAACTGCGACCTCTCGTCCTGGCATTGAACAACAATTCCGGTTGGCAGATGAGTTATCCTTACGGCAGTTTCAACTTTGTTTACATTTTGTCCTC
>JAJRSV010000283.1 GCA_024278655.1 Bacteroidota bacterium
GGAGCATATATCTCGAGCGTTTCCTGTGCAATTCTTCGCTGCTTATCGGGATTCACAAACTCAAGCGTGCGCATATTGTGCAAACGGTCGGCAAACTTAACAAGAATAACCCTTACATCGCGCACCATCGAAAGGAGCAGCTTTCTGTAATTTTCCGCTTTTGTTATATCCTGCCCTCTGAAAATACCGCTTATTTTAGTAACGCCGTTAACAATTTCAGCCACTTCTTTACCGAATTCTTTTACGAGCACATCGAGTTCGAAGTCGGTATCTTCAACAACATCGTGGAGCAAGGCACTAATAACCGTGATATCGTCGAGAGGAATTTCCTCTGCCACAATAAGTGCCACCTCGTACGGATGAGTAATATACGGCTCACCCGAGGCACGTTTATCGTGCTTGTGTGCTTCTACGGCAAAATCGAATGCTTTGGTAATCAAATCCTCGTCAACCGAAGGCAGATTTTTCCTGCACGCCTTCAGCAGGTCGTTAAGCATTCTTTGATATCTCGGGGTGTCTACACTCATTGCTTCTTAAATAATTAACATGTAATTAAAATATAATTTAACTTTTTTATTTGATATGATAAAGTCAGGTTGAAAGGGTGTATGTTCGATGATGTTTGGATTAATCTCTTTTTCAAGATTCTATTATTGATAACAGAGGGGAATAGTTTTAGGAAGATTAAAGAGTAACCCGCCTTCACTAAAGTTACGGTGGGCAAGAGTAAAAAGATTAGTAATTGCAAGATTGAAAGATTACAAGATTGCAAGATTGAAAGATTACAAGACCTGCCTATCGGAAGGCAGTTACAAGATTATTATTTATAAACATCTAACGTTAAACCAAGAACTACGAACCAAGAACCAAGCACCAAGAACAATTAAACGTAAAAATTATCAATCCGTAAAATTCTTTTCTTTCAATAAACTATCCTTTAACTCTTCAACCCGTTCTAATCTATCGGCTAACTTATCTTTTGCGTAATCATTCAGATTGTTTATCTGCAGAATTTCATTACACAAACGGAGTGCTGTTTCCTTGTCGCCTGTTTTAACCGATTGCTGCGCTATCAGATGCTTCAAAATAATTTCGTTAACGTGATTGGACTTCCTGTCGGAAGAATACGAATTCAGTATTTCGTTATAAAACCGGATTGATTTTTCCGGATCGATTTCCTCGTACGCTCTTGCCAGTCCCCATTTAAAATATCTCGATCCGGGAAATTCCGTTAAAACTTTCTCGCCGAGTTCAACTGCACTACTAAAATTTTTCTGATCGATATAAATCCATATTAAGGAATTAACCGCCAGGTAAGAATTATACGAAGCGAATTTAATTGCGGTGCGTAATTTTTCAATACCCGCCTCTCTGTCATCTTCGTAAAACGGCAGCCAGTTAAGGAATTCCGTCCGCCTCGATTTCCAGTATTCAAAAGTTCCTATTGCAATGTATGCCTCGTAAAATTGCGGATCGATTGATAAGCACTGTTCAAACTTTTCGATTGAATTCATTCCTTCCGAAAGCGCATCGAACCAATCGCCGTTTAATGCGTTGAAGTAGGATATGTATCCTTCGGTTAAAGCATAAAAATAATTGAACCACAAATTATCAGGTTCATCATTCAACAATTTTTCCGATTGTTCTTTTGCAGCTTGTAATTTTTCTTCGATGTATTCCCTGTCGAACTCTTCGGCATAGTCATACGCTTCGGCAATTTTTAATGCGGCAAGGTATATTTTGCCAAGCGGAAGTTCCGGGTTTTTCTCATCAAGCTGTGTGAAAACTTTTCCGGCTTCATCATAATTTTGAATAACGATGTTGTTTATTCCTGCACGCATCAGCGAATCGACGGCGGGATCGGGAAAGGATTGTCCGAAGAGATAAAGCGGAACGAAGAAAACAAAAAGAATCGAATTAAAGCGTGCCAAATGTTCTGTCTCCTGCGTCTCCTAAACCGGGAAGTATGTAACCCTTTTCATTCAGTTCCCTGTCGAGTGCGGCTCCGAAAATTTTAACATCGGGATGGTCTTCGTTTAACTTTTTTATTCCTTCGGGTGCGGCAACAAGGCAGGCAAACGAAATATTTTCTGCACCGCGTTTTTTAAGGAATGATATTGCCGCCGATGCGCTTCCGCCTGTTGCAAGCATCGGGTCGACAAGAAATACTTTGTGTGTATCAAGATTGGCGGGTGTTTTATAATAGTATTCAACCGGTTTTAATGTTTCTTCGTCACGTTCCAATCCTATATGCCCGACTTTTGCATCGGGAATTATTTCCAGGAATCCGTTAACCATTCCAAGCCCTGCACGCAAAACCGGAACAATTACAACTTCGTTTGCAAGAACGTATCCTATTGTTTCCTCTAAAGGTGTTTCCACTCCTTTTTCAGCAAGGTTCAAATCCTCACACATTTTTGCACCGATGATTATTGATATTCTCGATACCGAAGCTCTGAACGTTTCGCAGTCGGTGTGTTTATCGCGCAACACGGTAATATCCCTTTTTACCAAAGGATGTTCGACAAGAAAAAAGTTTTTGTAATCGGTTCGCATATTTTCATTCCTGCTAAAAATTTATTTTACCGCTTTTCTGCCGAGTATGTAAAGAAGATTAGTGAACGGCGAAAGCGGCGGCGTGTAGTTGTAATTTATTTTTGCTAATGTTTCAACGGATTGATTTGTTAAGATTAAAGATGAAATCAAATCGGTATAACCCGAAACTTCGCTGCCACCGATGAATGCCGCACCGAGTATTTTCCGGTTTTCTTTTTCGAAAATAACTTTACCGAAAACCTTTCTGCTGCCGGGCATTACGGCAACAAGGTTTCTCGTTTCGGCAGTGACTGAATTGAAACTAAAACCATATTTACCCGCTTCAAAGCTTGTAAGTCCTACGGCAGCATAAAAACTATTGAATATTTTTACGCTTACGTTTCTTATAACCGGCTCGGCATTTACATTTCCGCCGGCGGCATTTTCTCCGGCAATGTGTCCGTAAGCTCTTGCATAAGTTGCAAGCGGAAAGTAATCGGGTTTGTTTGTAATGCGATTGAATATCTCCGCATTATCACCGGCAGCATAAATATTTCGGTCGGATGTTTTTAATTTCTTATCAACTTTTATCGCACCCGTTTTTCCTATTTCCAGCTTTGCCTGTTGCGCAAGGTATGTATTCGGTTTGAACCCGACAGATAAAATCACCATATCGGTTTCCAAAAATTCATCGCCCATTTTAATCGATATGATTTTATTTTCTTTAACAACAGGTTCAATATCAGGAATGTTACTTAAAAAATTAATAGCGTTTGAATTCAGAATATCAGCTACTTTCCTTCCGATTTCTTCTTCGGCGGTTGGAATTGGCAGAGCCATCTTTTCCAGCAGGGTTACTTCAATTCCCAAATCGTGCAATGCTTCGCCGGCTTCCAGCCCGATGTATCCAGAACCGATTACGATTGCCTTTTTAACTTTGTTTGA
>JAJRSV010000020.1 GCA_024278655.1 Bacteroidota bacterium
CATTGCATAACTCTTACTGTAAAGTTCGGCTAAAAGGTCGCTCTTCCAGTTTGTCCACACTGCAGGATTAACAGCCGACAAGTCGGCATAAGTAAGCAGGTAAAGTAAATCCAGTTCTTCAATCGAATTAAAAATGGATGTAAAATTGTTAAGTGTTTCCGGGTCGTTAAGGTTACGGCGGAATGCTATCTGCTCCATTACAAGATGATTGCGTACAAGGAACGAGACTTTGTCGATTTCCTCTTCGCTGTAACCGAGCCGGTGCATAATTGATGAAGCCATTTCCGCACCGATAATTTCGTGCCCCGGAATGTTTATCGGTTTTGCAATGTCGTGGAAGAGCAATGCAAGAAACAAGACCTCCTTATCCTGTAAGCGGTTATATATCTTACCAAGCTGCGATGTGTCTTTCTCTAACTTCTCAACGTTTTTAATCGTCATCAATGTGTGTTCATCGGTAGTGTAAAAGTGGTAAACGACGTGCTGAAGAAATCCGTTAAGTTCATCGAACTCCGGCATAAAAGTGCCCAACACGCCCAACTCATTCATAGCAGTTAATGTCTGTCCCACATTTCGCGGAAGTTTCATTATTTCGCGGAAGAAAACCGATGATTCCGTTTCGCTGGTTGGAAGCGTATCAAATCCTTCAACCGTTTCTATTATTGCAGTGCGAAGACTCTCATCGAAGCGTGCGGAGTATAACCCGCGGTAATAGAATGCTCTTAAAATATCTGAAAAGGATAGAGATGATTTATTATTTAAAGAGATTATCTTTCCCGTGAGTTTAAAATCATCATCCAACAAAATTGCAAGCGATGAAGGAATAGGTGTTGTTATTTCTTCGTTGAATTTTTTTACCATCGATTTCGAAAACCTGTTAAGCACATTTGCCGCTTTAAAGTATCTTCGCATAAACTGCGTGAGTTCATCTTCCTCGTAACCGAATATCTCTGCAATTTGTTTCTGCGCCGAAAACTCAAACCTGTCTGCTCTTTGTCCCGCGTTAATGTGCATTAAATTTCTTATTGCAAGCACAAGTTTGTAACTATCCAACAACCGTTTACATTCATCTTTCGATGTTATCTTCTCGGCAAGCATACTCTGAATAAAAGCTTCCGCCTGTGTCATTTCGTTTTGTGTGTTCATGAATTCTTTATTGCGGAAAATGTACATCCACTCGACTGCCTGAAAATCTCTTAAGCCGCCTGCGGTAAGCTTAACGTTAGGTTCCAGCACCTTCGGCGAGTCGCCGTACTTTTTATAACGATGATTGAAATCCTCGAAGAGTGCGTTAAGCAGTTTTACTTTTACTTCATCGGTAATTGTTTCTAACAGGGTTTTGTTCCATCTTTTATAAAGCGAAACAGAACCCAACAGGTAACGCGTTTCGAAGAATTGAGTAAACGTGTGAAGGTCAGTCAGCAGGTATTTATCGATGTCTGAAAATTCGCGTGCAGTGTGCGATACTTCGATGCCGCTGTCCCAAAACTGTGTAACGAGTTTAGAAATTTCCTTTTCGTTATCCGAAATTGAATCGGCAATGAACATAATATCGATATCGGAATAAGGAGAAAGCTCGCGGCGGCTGAAACTGCCCGCAGAAGCAATTACAAACTTGTAGCGCTTCTTTCCAGCAATTTCACGAATGAACTCCTCCACCAACAGACTATACTCCATACTGAACTTAAGCGAGTTAGTCTGCTTTGCATGCTTCTTGAAAAGTTTATCTCTTTTATTTAAGAAATTATTTTTATCTGCTTTAGTTGAATTCATTCAGTTTTAAATGTTAAGAGTCTTTTAATTAAAATTTTCTCTGCCGAAGAATTCGGGATTTTCGTATTCGGCTTCGATGATTGACGAAATACCGCCCCGCACATTGAACTCTGCCGTAATCATCATATAGCGCGGCTTGCAGACTGTTACAAGGTCATCCAGAATTTTATTCGTAACACTTTCATAAAATATGCCGTCGTTTCTGTATGCATTTAAATACAATTTAAGCGATTTTAATTCAATGCAAAGTTTGTCGGGTACATATTCGATAGTAATTACTGCAAAGTCGGGCTGCCCTGTTTTCGGACAGAGTGAAGTAAACTCCGGCGCAGTATGTATAATGTTGTAATCCCTGTCGGGGTATTGATTCTCGAATGTTTCTAATAATTTAATTTTATCTTCCATTACTTACCTCGTTTATTTATAATTCATTTTTATTTTACTAAATAATCCGGCTTAACCTTATAAGGAATCGGATCATCAATTCCTGCCTGCTGAAAACCTCTTAACCGCAAAGCGCAGCTATCACAAATGCCGCATGCAACATCTTCGTTCTGATAACAAGACCATGTTAAATGAAGCGGTGCGTTCAGTTCTGTTCCTTTCTTTACGATTTCTGCTTTAGAAAGATATATAATCGGAGTAATTATTTTTATTGATGTATCGGGTTTTGTTCCGAGATCAATCATCTTTTCGAAAGCTTCGAAGAAAGCGGGACGGCAGTCGGGATAGCCCGAAGAATCTTCGAACACCGCACCGATGAAAACTGCTTTTGCACCTAACACTTCAGCCCAGCTTACGCATGCCGAAAGTAAGTTCGCATTCCTGAACGGTACGTATGAAGTCGGTATCTCTTTACTTGTAAGATCGGCTTTGGATACTTCAATCTTCTCATCGGTTAAAGAAGAGCCGCCAATTGCCGAAAGATGAGTGAAATCGATTACCAATCTTTTCTCTACGTTGTAAAAATCTGCAATATCGTTAAAAGCTTTTAACTCGCGCTTTTCGGTACGCTGCCCGTAATTAAAATGTGCGAATGCAAGTTCGTAATCCTGCTTTGCGATAGCAGCGGTTACACAGCTATCCAATCCGCCGCTTACGGCAACAACGGCAATATTTTTCTGTTGTGTATTCATCTTAATCATAAAATAAAATTTAAGCAGCAAAATAGTTAATTTGGGGGAAATAGGGGAGTGATTTCAAGTGCCGGTTCTTGCTGAATTGCCTGGTACTTTGTGGATGAGGGTAACAGCGCTGTTAACCACCCCGATTCCGGCTTTCAGCCGGAATCTGCCCCTCCTTGCAAAGGAGGGGAAATGTTTTTGTTATATGGTATTTGTAGAGAAAAAAAGAATCTTTCCAAATAAAGACACCGAAAGGGACGGAGGAAATAATGTAGTTTGTGTTTAAGTGCTAATAAAATATTTTACATCCCTGCTGCTTCGCTTTATGTTTTTTATTGACTTTGTAAAATTTGTTTTCTATTTTCTTTTCTGAAAGTAGAAAGGCAGGAACAAGGTGTTTTTTTATTCTTCATATTTTTCTTTTTTCCCCGGGCAGACTTGTAGGCAAGGTATAGTTTACTATAGCAAATTTTTGCCCCCCCCCCGATATATTATTTTACAATAATGATCAAATTTGTAACTGTATAGTTCTTACTAACCAATACACTTCTTTTTACATAGCTAATCGTTTTTATAAACAATTCTTTACAGGATTCACATAGCTCTTTATTAATATATTTAATTTAATTCATAATAAAATATGGGAGATTAAAATGAATTATTTTTTTAAAACGTTAATTGTATTTGTTTTCTTAAATGTATCATTACTTGCTCAGCTCACATTGTGGGAAGAGGAGGATCTCTACACAGAGGTAGATATTTTTCTTGATGAAAATGGTAATAAATATGCTAGCTTAATAATTGTTAATTTCTCAACAAATATTATTAACCTGCCTGTGGGAGAATCTGAAGCAAGCATATATGATATCACGGATGAGAATATTAAAAATCATTTCATTGGATTAGATTCCGAGTATGGACCAATTACTCTAGAAAAATATTTCCCGGATACCTTTTGGGGAGATACTGTAAGAAACAATAAAAGAACCGGAGAAATAGTTTCAATAATAGATTTGTCACAAGTGTACCGAATTCATTTTTCCGAAATAGTTATGATAGATGAGATTGTAAATAATTTAGAAGCATTAAATAACGTAGAATATGCCGAAGGACCTTTTTTTGCATGGGCTCTTGCAACCGAACCGAATGATCCTTGGTATATCGCTGGCAATCATTGGAATCTGGACAGTATCTCCGCTAAATATGCCTGGGATTTTACACTTGGCTCTCCCTCAATAACCATTTCAATAAATGATGGATATGATCCAAATGTAACAATTTTACATCAGGATCTGGTCGATAAGGTAGATTATCACTACTATAATTTCTTTGGTGGACATGGTAGTATGGTAGCTAGTGTGGCTGGTGCCACAACAAACAATAATCTGGGTATTGCAAGTTTAGGCTGGAACCTTAGGCTTAGATTAGATCAGAAAGGTATACAAGGAATTAATAAGGCAATCAATGATGGTGCTGATGTAATAAATTTTAGCTGGTTAGGTAGTAGTCCAACACTTGAAAACATAATACATAATGCAATTTTACAGGGTATCGTTTGTGTTGCGGGTGCAGGTAATGCAAATTATCCCCCTCCATATGTTGCATACCCGGCAGCTTATAATTTTGGAGCTGACGGGCAGGTTATTGCGGTTACTGCTACCTGGTTAGATTTCAGAGACAATTACAGGGAACATTGGTATTATTGGTACAATTACTCTCCCGGGACGGATCCTATTTTAGATCCCACTAATGCTTTCATAGATGTATCAGCACCTGCGGTTGATGTACCTGTAGCATCGGGGTTATGGAGCAATTTTTATCACTTGGATAGCGGCACATCATTTGCTTCACCTTTAGTAGCAGCATTAGCCGGTTTAATTCTTTCGATAGATAGCACATTTACACCTGCTTACATTTATGATATCATTACATCCACCGCTGACAAAATAGCACCAAACAACTCATATTATTATAATTATGATGAAAATGGTTGGACTGCTTATGTTGGTTACGGCAGAATAAATGCATACGATGCTTTAAATGTTGCATCTGGAGCGCCACATAGACCGAGAGATTTGGTTGTAACTGCTAACGCACAGGATGAAGCTCAGTTAGATTGGACCAACAGCTATTATACGGAAGTATCACAGTATAAGATTTACAGGGCACATACTGCAGGGGAACCTCCGGTAAATTGGTCCTTGGTAGCAACAATAGATGCATGGGAAGGATACCCAAATCCAAGTCCTGTTTTATCATGGACAGATGTTGGAACAACCGTCGGTTCTGGACCAAACAAACTCTGGTATTATATAGTAGCTGTTAATAATGGTCAGCTTGAATCCCTACCCTCAAATACTGATTGGATTGCCTGGAATAAATATGGAAAGAAAAGAGCTGATAAAGACTTGGCTGATAATATCAATTATAATTTAGAGCAAAACTATCCAAATCCTTTTAACCCTAAAACGCAAATAGCATATTCATTGCAGGAAAAAGGATTTGTTAGTTTAAAAGTATTTGATATTTTGGGCAATGAGGTTATGACTGTAGTGAATGAAATACAACAAAAAGGACATTATAAAGTAATAATAGATGGCAGCCGGTTAGTTAGTGGCATTTACTTTTATACTTTAAGAGTAAATGAATATAGTAAAACGAACAAAATGATTCTCTTAAAATAATTTGTGTTATAAAAATGATAAATAGAAATTTAATAAATCTGTTAGTACTTTTTACAATAGTAATATCAACAGAAGTTCTCTCGCAGCAATATGGTTCCTGGGAGATTATTGACTCAATGAACGTACCTCGTTATTGGTTTGGTACTACAATTTTAACAAACAGTGAAGTGATTGTTTCTGGCAGTGATTCTGAAACTCTATTAAACAGCACAGAGATTTACAATGTAACCAATGATTCGTGGGAACTTACGTCGACAATGTTAAGAGGAAGGGCAGCTCATCATCTATTTAAACTTAATAATGGGGAGGTAATTGCAGTTGGTGGATTCTTAACCAGATCTTGTGAGGTTTTTAATTCCTCTTCAAATAGTTGGCGATATACTGATTCATTAAAAACAATGAAATATTTTTGGGATACTGCAACTTTACTAAATGATGGTAGAATTCTAGTTGCCGGCGGATACTATTTCGATCGATCGACTCTTCAAAACATCTACTATAAAACATGTGAAATATTCGATCCAATAACAGAAACTTGGAGTTTTACCGATTCATTAGCTGTAGGAAGGTCAAGCCATACTGCTACATTGCTAAATAATGGAAGAGTACTTATTACAGGCGGACAAAATAATACTGGCGATATTAATTCCTGTGAAATTTACAATCCTGTTACAAATGAATGGGCTGTTGTTAACAGCCTTCTTCACGCCAGAAGTTTTCATAGTGCTGTACTTTTATCTGACGGCAGAGTATTAGTAAGCGGTGGAATTACACCTGATTCAACACTCGGTACAAAGTATTGCGAAATATATGACCCTATTACAGATTCTTGGTCTGAAGCTGGAGAAATGACTTTTCCCCGTACTGGCCATAAAACTCTGTTACTTTTTGACAGCACAGTACTTATTACCGGTGGTACTTTTGAACCTGAAATCTGGGAAATTTACGACCCTAAAACTTTATCGGTAATTTACTATGATACCTTACCGGTTGTTGTATTTGAACCTGAAATTGAGATGTTTCCGGATGGTAGAATTATTAGTATGGGGGGGTATACATTTGACGGTATGCTTGTTGAAAACAGCAATCTATGTCTTATGTACACACCGAATGTAACCGATGTTACTGAGGAGTCTTTATTTGTTAGCAGCTATTCTTTAAGCCAAAACTATCCTAATCCATTTAACCCTGCTACAAATATAAATTATTCGATTAAAGAATCAGGTTTTGTTACATTAAAAGTATATGATATATTAGGAAAACAAGTAGCGGTATTAGTAAACGAAAACAAACCCGCAGGAAATTATACGGTTGAGTTTAACGCAGCCAATCTGCCGAGTGGTGTATATATTTACAAACTAACAGCAGGAAAGTTTACAGCAGTTAAAAAGCTTGTTTTGATAAAGTAAGTAGAATGTGCCGGTCACTTTATAAATCAGAAACCAGGCTTAGAGTGACCGGTACTTTTATAACCCACAAAAAGCATTCAAACATTTCTCCTCCTCACCGAGGAGGGGTCGACTTTAGAGTCTGTTGCAGAACTAATTTTTGTCACACTGAACGAAGTGAAGTGTCTCAATTCTGTTAAAGGCGAGATTCTTCATTCCGCTTCGCTCCATTCAGAATGACAATTTATACTTGTGCAACACAG
>JAJRSV010000284.1 GCA_024278655.1 Bacteroidota bacterium
AATATTAGTCACTCTGAACGGAGTGAAGGGTCTCGATTTTTATAAGAATGAGATTCTTCATTCCGCTTCGCTACATTCAGAATGACAATTCTGACTTGTGCAACACTAACTTTATTCCGGTGATTTTAAGCGAAAAATCAAACTCTTAGGAAACGGTTTTAACCGTTTACCAAAACGACCGGTCAACCTGAATTAAGTAAATATTCTTTTTATATTTCTGAAAGAGGCGTCGTTAAGACGCCTTTTTTATTTTAAACACCCACGTAAAAATCCGGCGTAATTTAAGCTTTATTCTTTCAGGTATTCTGAAAGTTTATCAAGCGCTGCTTTATGCTTTTTCTTATCCATCAGTTTAAGGTTTTGGAGTTTCCATTTAACCGACGGAAGATTCTCAATCCCTTCCAATTCCAGTAACGACCAATCGGGCTGTAAACCTTTGAACGAAATCAGAAAACGTTTCTCTTTTTCAGTTAAAGAAGAGGATATTTCTTTTATGAGCTTCGATCTTGTTTCCATCAAACTATCAAGCGAAACATCTTCATACGTCATTCCTTTGAACTCCTTAAAGTAGATGTCCGATATTCCGGATAAACCCGGATTGAGCAGTTAAACAATCGGACGATTGTGGCTGATCAGATATACGATAAAAACTTTTCTTGTTTTATCAGTCAACCCCTCGTTATCGAACAGGAGTTTTAAATCGAAAAGATCCCGCGGTTGCTGGCGGTCGAGTGCTGCACAGATTTTTCCTGCATACAATTCCTCAAAAGATAATGAGGTGGTTTTAACAAATAGTTCAAACTCCCTTTGTGCTTTTTCACATAGTTCAAGTGTAACTACCGGATAAACCGTGCCTCTGAATACGGTATTTGTTTGAACCTTTATTACGGCATTTTCAATTGTGACTATTAGTGAATCTGTAAATTTTGTATTTGATAATACTTTTTCCGTAACACTGCTTTGTGGTATTGTTCGTTCTATATCTTTTTTAATCTTCAATAAGGTGCGTGATATTTCCTCAAGCGATACCTTTCTTTCCTTTACCGGAAGATAAACCAAATCTATATCAACCGATAAGCGAGGCAGGTTTCTTATAAAGAAATTTATAGCCGTTCCCCCTTTTAATGCAAATACAGGGTAACGGTTGATTAATGGCAGAACTTTTAAAATCAGTTCCGCTTGTCTGAAGCACGGACTATTCTGCATATTCCTTTGGTACGGTTATATTGTATTTATTATTTAGTATCCCGTTCTTTACAACCAACCTTTTTCCCACCCCGAGATGTAAATTTTTGACGTTAAGTTCCTTAAACCAGTCGTGTCCGTTTTTCTCCGCAAGAAAAAGGAATAATCTTTTAACTCTTATTGAGTTGCAGCCGGCAAGAAGTTTTTGAACCAAATCTGTTCTTAATGTTGTTAACGATTCCATTATAAGGTTTGCTTCCTCAAATGTATAATATTCAGGTACAAGATAGAGCATTTCCAATATTGCAAGTTCGGGTACCGAAACTTTAAGAGGTATGTTTTCAAATTTAACTTCGGTAAACAAATTAGTGTCGGTGTAGTTTATCATTCCGGTGGATATTATTCTTAAATTACTCATCCATTGCCGGCTCTTAAACCATCGGGGAAGATGGTCTTTAGGATTTTTAAATAAATCTATTACCTGAGTCTTCTGAGGGAGGAAGTGTGAATAGCCCTTAAGCGCAAGAGCGGTTTTTCCTCCCGGATGTATCGAAGAGTTTTTTTGTTTCTGTAAAGCATACACGGCGCCCTGCCATTCAACATTATCGCCTGAAAGTTTATAGGCACCGTAACCCAGCGATTCAAGCCACCCGCTTTGTACATACTTTCTTAAAAGGTCTTTTGAAAAGCCGTTTTCTGCAAGATAACCCGATAATCCAACTGTACCTTTTATCCATTCGGATACCAGGCGGTTTATTTTTTTCATTTTAAGCGTACCATTAGTTTGCTTTTGTTAAAATTATTAAACCCATTTGGGTTTATAAAAATAGTCAGAAGCGTACTAACAGTCAACTTTCAGAGCAAAAAATAAACTGTTTGTTAATGCGGGATAATTTGTTTTACTAACGATTCTAACAGATTACCTGGAACATAATTGTTATTATTATTGTAAAAGAAACCTGATAATCTTGAAATTAAAAAATATATTCCAAATGAGATTTTTAATTCTTGCTCTGATTTTTTCAATGCCTGTTTCGGCACAGGACAATTCTGTAAACTGCGATTCATTGTATTCGGTTTATTACGGTTGTTATTTCGTCGATAAAATGCCCGAAATTATTGGTGGAATGGACAGCTTACAATCAAGGTTGGTATATCCCCGTGAAGCTATTGAAAACAAGATTGAAGGAAAGGTTTATATACTTGCAATAGTAGATACAACCGGAACATTGCTTTGTGCAAAAGTTATTAAGGGATTGGGATACGGATGTGATGAAGAAGCTTTGCGGTTAGTTAAAACCTCCGGGTTCCTTCCTGCACTTATACGTGGAAAGCGGGTTACAATTCCATTCTCCATTCCGGTTGTGTTTTCACTGCATGATGAATGATCAGTTAATAGATGTTACAAACCGGCAGAACAGAAGGAACTCATCAACTTGTTGCACAATTATGATACGGTTTACTTTTTTATTGTTTCACATTCGTTTAGAAATATCCGCATTTAACAAACACGTAACTATCTTTTCTCTCACTCAACGCATTCTCACATCGAATAAAACAACCCGGCACCCGGACCCAAAGGCAGACCGAGAACCAGCCAGATTATCAGCAGCGCCGTCCACAGCAGGAAGAACATAATAGTATACGGAAGCATAGTCGAAATAACCGTACCTATTCCCGTTTTGCTTTCGTACTTCTGGAAGAAGGCAATTATCAATGCAAAGAAACTCATCATCGGCGAAACCACATTCGAAACACTGTCGCCTATCCGGTAAACCACCTGCGTAAGTTCAGGTGAGTAACCTAACAGCATAAACATCGGAATAAATATCGGTGCCATAAGCGCCCATTTAGCCGAAGCACTTCCCATCAGCATATTAATTGCAGCCGAGAGTATTATAAACAGTATCATCAACGGAATAACACCCAGCCCGAGCGAAGATAAAACCGTCGCACCCTCGATGGCGAAAATAACGCCGAGGTTCGTCCATTTGAAATAAGCAACAAACTGAGCCGCAAAGAAAACCAGCACAAGGTAAAGTCCAAGGGTTTTCATCGCTTCGCCCATACCTACTATTATATCGCTGTCGTTTTTAAACTTGCCTGAACCGAAACCGTAAGCAATGCCCGTTACCGCCGAAGATATAAACAACAGCGCCACGACCCCTTTAATTAAAGGCGAGTCTAATATACTTCCCCCGGCGCCTCTTAAAAATCCGTTTTCCGGAATAATACCCGCTAAAATTATGATTGTTAAAACCGAAAAAGCTGCCAGACTGTAAAGCAGTCCCCGTTTTTCCCGTGAAGAAAGTTTCTCTATTGTTTCACCCGCCATATCGCCGGTGTATTTACCGAGCCGCGGTTCTACAACTTTATCCGTTACCCAGGTTCCAGCAAGTGCAATTGCAAATGTTGAAACAAACATAAAGTAGTAATTTGCAGTTGCGTTAACCGTGTAAGCGGGATCGAGTATGCGTGCCGCCTCTTCCGATAATCCGGCAAGCAGCGGATCTACCGTGCCCAATAAAATATTTGCACTGAACCCGCCCGAGACTCCTGCAAACGCCGCAGCCATTCCTGCAAGAGGATGCCTGCCAACGGATATAAAGATAATTCCCGCAAGCGGAATAAGCAGTACGTAACCTACATCGCTTGCTACGTTCGAAAGAACACCGGCAAATACAATTATAAAAGTGAGCAGATGCTTCGGTGCAGAAAGAACCAGCATCCGGATGACCGCGCTTATCAATCCGCTGCCTTCGGCTATGCCTATGCCTAACATTGCAACAAGCACAATACCCAAAGGCGCAAAGCTTGTAAAGTTATGAACCATCTCGAGCAGAATTCTGTGCAGTCCCTCTACGGTTAAAAGGTTCACGGGAAATACAACTTCCTTTGTGCCGGGATGAGTTGCCTGCCAGTTCAGCCAGTCTGCCACACCCGAAAGCAGTAAAACGATTACGGCAAATATTCCAAAAAGAGTTGCCGGATGCGGAAGCGCATTACCTGCTCTTTCGGTTAAGTTTAATATCTTGTTAAAGAACGAATCCGTTTTCACTTTCTTCATATAGTATTACCCTTATGTTGAATACTTTATTGTTATGAGTCCGCCTGTGTTTTATACTGCCGACCCGGTTGCTTTATCACACGTATTTGTATGATTTAAGCGAATGGAACTTTTTAAATGCAGGGATTAAGATTTATTTTATCAGCACAACACCCGAGCCGCATAAACGCAAACCGGTAAAAGAGGATAATGAAATTGCCTGCAAATTGAGCGGGAATGATACAAAAATACACGCATATAAACCAACCGGAAGCCGTAAAAAATGAATTGGAATATACGGTTGTGATCTGGTGTGTAGTGGGGAATTCACATGGCGCGGGTGCGAAAAAATGATTGTTGATTAATGAAATGTGTTTAGGTTTATAAAAATTCAAATCTAATTATGTTTATGATAAAAACTTATTATAATATTTTATTATTGTCATAAAGTTCATAAAGGTCCTGCGATTTTACTCTGAAACCACTTCCATGATCATGTGTTTTTCCCATCATTTTGCCAGATTTGTACACACCAATCCGTATATCAAACATTAGTCTATCGCCTTTGATAAAATTGATAAGCTTATTAAAACTTAAACCGTAAAATAATGTACAGTTAGTGAAATGAAATTTTTCGGTTGTACTTTCATTTATTGTTGCAGCATCTACAAAAGCAAGTATCTGCAATTTCTCATTAATGATTTTCTGCAGGACTTCGTAAGTCCAATAGACCTCACGTGAAATTATTTTATCGCTGTTAATATCTTTTATTAATAGATATAATCTGCCTTCATAATCATCACATTCCAATTTAAAACCGTATCCACTTACATGTGTATTAAATTTACTATGGAAAACAGAAGTATGTAATACTTTCATATCAGAAAAAACCTTATCTGGACTACCAAATTTTGTTCTTAAGTATGTGTTGGCTTTTTTTGGCCAAGAAGGTGCTTTGGTAAAAAGAGTTACTCTAGATTTTGCTAGTTGTCGTTGACTTTTTATTTCAATTTGTCCAAAATCTGGTATAGCATCATTGTTTTCAATAACCCCAATGGCATCTTCTAAGGTTTTACCTATTCCCGTATTTCCTCTACGTGCCGAATAAATGTAACCTCTCTCTCTTACAGCATGGAAAGCTTTTGTGAATAGCCTAACATCATCTTCGTATTTCATAATTAATCCTTTACTGGTTGATCAGGAATGAGATCTTTAGGTGAGCATTGAAAAAGGATTGCTAATTGATTAATATGATTTAAATTATAATGTTTTTTATATGATTCCACATTAGAAATGAAGCCGGTACTCATATTTAAATGTCTCGCGATCATTTCTTGTGTTATTCCTAACTCTTTCCTTTTTCGTAATACAATCTCAGTAACTTGTTTTAAAAAATTGGAAATCATGGTTAAATCCTTTAATTTTAACTATAAACTTAATAACAAAATGAACTGGTTATTGTTACCATATGGTAAGAAAAGACAGGTATGTTTAAAGCGATCTATTTAAATGACATAGAGAATACAATTCTTAGGAATAAAAGACGTGATGCGGACGCATATGAGAAAGAAGATGTTTCAATTACTGAGTGGATCACGAATTGGGACTTTAAGAAAAACAACATTGATCTCTTTACGCATAAAATACATCGCTATCCGGCAATGTTTATTCCTCAACTAACAAGAAAATTAATACAAAAATTTTCTGAGCCTGGAGACACAATACTTGATATATTCTGTGGTTCCGGCACTCTTTTAGTTGAGGCAACTTTGTTAAATAGAAATTCCATAGGAATAGAATTAAATCCCCTCGCATTATTAATTTCTAAAGTTAAAACCACACCGTTAAACCTAAGTAACGTTATTAAACACTATGAAAAAATGATTGATATGTACTTTAATCCATCCTTGGATTTTAATCTTATAAATTTTAATAACATAGAATTCTGGTATAAAAAGTCAGCTATTAAAAACATTTCAAAACTTATTTTTTCAATAAACAAAATTCCTGATATTGATTTACAGGATTTTCTTAAAATTTCTTTGAGTGAGATACTTCGAGAAGTTTCTCTGTGTAAACATTCAGGATTTAAAATGCACAGAGACAGTAGAAAAGAAAAAAAGGAATGGTATAAAAAAGAATTGTTTGACTATTTTCATAAAACTTTCATTAAAAATCTTGGTGGCTTAGTTGAGTATCAGAACGCAATTGAAGGAATAACAGCAAAATGCATTATATTAAATGGGGATTCAAGAAGAATACACAAGCAGGTAAAAAAAGGCTCAGTTGATCTGATAATCACCTCTCCCCCATACGGTGATTCCCGAACCACAGTCGCATATGGTCAGTTTTCAAGATTATCATCTCAATGGCTAGGATTGGGTAAAGAATTAAACGTGGATGTTGCCCAGGTTGATAATGAGTTGCTTGGTGGTAAGACAAAAAACACAGAGATTGATGATGATGTTATTTTTAAATCAATCACATTAAAGAACATTCAGGAGAATTTCTTATATAAACTTAGTAATCTAAATAAAGATGAAAAGGAATATAAAAAATTTCTAAAAAGGGTTAAAGATGTCATTTCGTTTTATAAAGATTTGGATTCGACCCTTTCAAATGCTTCATATTATCTCAAGAACAAAAAATTTTTCATATTAATCACTGGCTCTAGAATAGTTAAGGAAGTAAAACTCCACACGGATATTATTATAGCGGAATTAGCTGAACATTATGGATTAGAATTAAAAAGTATAATGTATAGAAACATCATTAACAAACGTATGCCGTACAAAGTAAGCGCTACAAATATAGTAGGCGAGAAGTCCTCAACTATGACACGCGAGAGCATAATCATATTACAAAAAGAATAGATTTGAGCGAAAGATATAATTCGGAGTTTTCTTTGTATTTCAACTGAAAACTTACACTTCGATTATGACTTACCATATTCCAAAGGAGGAACATCACTAACTGCAGAAAATGTTAGAATATTATGTATGAAGCACAACCTCAAAAAATCCAACAAAATCCTAACTATACCACCAATATTTCTTTCATAATGTGGATGATAATCAACCACTTGGTGGACGATTATCATCCACATCGTGGACGATTTGCACGACGAAAGGAGCAGTAAATTGTTTCATAAGTTTTATATATTTATACAAAAGGAAATATAAAATGAACATTAAACCTATTAAGACCAGAAAAGACTATTACGAAGCACTCAAAAAAATAGATAAGCTATTTGATGCTAAACCGAACACACCGGAAGGCGATTTGCTGGATGTGCTCGTTACTCTTGTTGAAGCTTAT
>JAJRSV010000285.1 GCA_024278655.1 Bacteroidota bacterium
AATTCGGAAGGTTTGATGTTTCCACATTAAAAGAACCTTACCGCATCGAAGGGAAAAAGACTATGGGTTATGAATTGGCAGAACAGTTTAACTGGAAATTGCCCGATGTTATAATTTATCCTACGGGCGGCGGCACCGGATTGATTGGAATGTGGAAAGCGTTCGATGAAATGGAAAAGTTAGGTTGGATTAATTCGAAAAGACCGAGGATGGTTACGGTTCAATCCGATGGATGTGCACCGATAGTAAAAGCATTTAACGAAGGTAAAGAGTTTGCCGATATATGGCAGGATGCACACACCGTTGCAGACGGCTTGAGAGTTCCTGCAGCAATCGGCGATTTTTTAATGCTGAGAGTTTTAAGAGAAAGCAACGGCAATGCAGTATCGGTAAGCGATGAAGAATTAATGGATGCCGCTAACACAATCGGAAGAACGCAGGGAATTTTTGCTTCGCCCGAAGGCGGTGCAACACTTGCGGCTTTTAACAAATTAAGAAATGGTAATTGGATAAAGGATGATGAAACCGTAGTGCTGTTTAATACGGGAAGCGGACATAAATACATGCATCTTTTTTGACTTAGTGTTTTTCCCGCCAAACCGGAAGCGGCTTCATCCTTATTATTCCTAATTCTAAAACTATATTGTTCCGTCCATCACTCTTTTTATAAGTTTATTTTTATTTCATTTGTTTTCTGTTTTTATATCGATATTTTATAGTCATAAAAACAACTTCCTGTTCTTTATAGATTTAATCAATTAATCACCCGGCTTTATGTTTACTCATCCACAAAAATGTGTGCTCTCTTTTTTTCCTGCCAGCAAAATAGGTTTAGCATTAATTGTTGTCTTATTCGCTTCCTCCGTTATCCTTTCGCAGGTGAATAACATAAGGTTCGAACATATATCTTTGGAAGATGGTCTGTCGCAAAGCACTATAAAAACTATTTTCAAAGACAGTAAAGGGTTTATGTGGTTCGGAACCGAATCGGGTTTAAACAAGTACGACGGTTACGAGTTTGTTATCTATAAAAACAATCCGTTCGATTCTACTTCTATTTCGAACAACAATATACAATCGGCTTTTGAAGATTCGGAAGGATTTATATGGATTGGAACAGCCGGCGGCGGATTAAATAAATTCGACAGACAAACCGAAACGTTCACTCACTACCGGCACGATCCGCAAAACCCTAACAGCATCGGCAACGACTTCGTCGGTTTCGCATTCGAAGATAAAGCAGGCAATATATGGGTATTTACTAACGATGGCGGAACGGATCTTTTAAACAGAGAAACCGGAAAGTTCGAACGTTTTAGAAACGACCCCGGCGATCCGAACACTATTTCGGGTAATAATATTATGCGTGTGTCGGAAGATAATAGCGGGAATGTTTGGTTCGGAACTACCAACGGATTAAGCAAATATAATGGAGAGAAAAGAAATTTTGAAAACTACCTTGTTGGTACGATAATCTCATCGGTTTATGAATCGGAGGACCAGCCCGGAATATTATGGCTGACCACCGGAGGCATTCAGACGCTTACCGGAGGGAAGGGATTGATAAAGTTCGATACCGGTGACAACTCTTATACATATTTTAAACACAACCCATCCAATACGAATTCCATCAGCAGTGATATAGCAAGCTATATTCAGAAATCGGAAAAGGGTGATTATTGGATTGCAACCGGTTACGGACTGAACAAATTCGATCCCTCTACTAATAAATTTACTACTTATCTTCCGGAGCCGGATAAAGGATTCGGCAAATTTAATACGATACTTGGCTTCGGAATTAATAAGTTCGGAAAAATTCTTCTTATTACGGCGGAACTGAACGGCGGATATTTCTTCGATCCCAAAACAGAAACTTTTAACCACTTTGAGTACAAACCTTCCGACCCGAACAGCTTGAGTACAAATACTATTATAAGTGCTTACGAAGATACTACCGGTGTATTCTGGTTAGGCACGACTACCGGTGGTTTAAACAAGGTTGACCATTACGCAAAAAAATTCAACTCCTATGTTTTCAATCCTGACGCTCCTAATAGTATTAATGCCAAAATTGTAAGAGCTCTTCACCTCGATAGAAACGGCGAACTGTGGATCGGGTTTGCACGCGGCGGACTCGACAGATTTAATCGTGAAAGAAATAAAATAACTCATTACACACACAATCCGGTAAACCCGAACACAATTGCATCGGATAATGTTTGGGCGGTTTACGAGGATAGTAGAGGTGTCCTATGGGTTGGAACTTACGGTGGCGGGCTGGATAAGATCGACAGGGAAACCGGAAAATTTATTCACTATAAATTCAAACAAGATGATATAACAAGTTTAAGCGATAATTTTATTCGTGATATTTACGAAGACAGCAATGGAAGACTGTGGATTGCTACGGACTTCGGCGGATTGAATTTATATGACAGAGAAAATGATGCTTTCTATAGAATAAAGTACGAAACCGGAAACCGGAAAAACGCTTACGCAAATTCCCTTAGAGCCGTATGCGAAGATAAATACGGGAATTTGTGGTTGGGAAGTTTTGGCAGCGGTTTAAGTAAACTCACACTTAATCCCGAAGAACGGTTAAATAGTCGCAACGAAGTTTTTAATCCGGACGGAAACATAATTATAAATTATCAACACGATCCGAATAATTTAAACAGCTTGAGTAACAACTCGATACAGTCGATATATATTGATGATGAAGGAATTATCTGGCTGGGAACATTCGGCGGCGGTTTGAACCGCTTCGACCCGGAAGCCGAAACGTTTACACATTTCACCGATGAAAACAGCGACCTTCCGAACAATGTTATCTACTCCGTTCTGGGAGATGAAGAAGGAAACATCTGGATGAGCAGCAACAGGGGAATTACAAAATACAATCCCGCAAAAAATATTTTTACAAATTACGATATGGACGACGGCTTGCAAAGCAGGGAGTTTAACGGACAGGCGGAATTTTACAGCTCTACCGGCGAAATGTTTTTCGGAGGGATTAACGGGTTCAATTCTTTCTTTCCCGATAGTTTAATGAACAACCCTTATCCGCCGAGGGTATCGATTACCGGCTTCAAACTTTTTAATAAGAGTGTGCCCATCGGAAAAGATTCGCCGCTCGATAAACACATTTCGGAAACAGATAAAATTACACTTGTATACTGGCAAAACGATATTGCGTTCGAGTTTGTAGCGCTTCATTACAACAAACCGAAAGAAAACAAGTATGCATTCATGCTCGAAAATTACGACCCGGGTTGGATAAAAACCAAAAACCAGCGTTGGGCAAATTACACGAACCTGGACCCGGGCACATACATTTTTAAGGTAATCGCTTCGAACAACGACGGTGTTTGGAATTACGAAGGAGCAAGAATAAAACTAATAATTACTCCGCCGTGGTGGCAAACCACCTGGGCATACGGATTATATTTTCTTTTCGGCATAGGGATATTTTATTCGTTCTATAAAGCTCAACACAAACGGGTTGTAAGAAGTGAAAGAAGCCGGGCGCAGATCCGGGAAGCTGAACTACGTGCACAAACCGCCGAAGCACAGGCAAGAGCTATTCAGGCAGAGAACGAAAGAAAAACTCTCGAGCTCGAAGAAGCGCGCAAACTTCAGCTATCGATGCTGCCGAAGGAATTACCGGATGTTTCGAATCTCGATATAGCCGTTCATATGCAAACCGCTACGGAAGTAGGCGGCGACTATTATGATTTTTACAAAGACGGAAACGATTCGCTTACAATTGTTGTAGGTGATGCTACCGGGCATGGACTTAAAGCCGGAACAATGGTCTCGGTAATTAAAGGATTGTTTATTTCGAGCGCGGCAAACACCGATACAAAATCTTTTTTCGAAAAATGCACACAAACAATCAAACAATTGCACCTTGGTAATTTATATATGGCATTGTCTTTTGTGAAAATAGAGAACAACGAACTCTCGGCTTCCTGTGCAGGTATGCCGCCGATATATATTTACCGGAACGCAACCAAAACCGTAGATCAAATTTTACTTAAAGGAATGCCGCTCGGCGCCTTTGATAATTTTGAATATAAGAACGCAACAGTAAAGCTTAACGAAGGCGATACAATTCTTATGTTCAGCGACGGACTGGCAGAACTGTTTAACGAAAAGAAAGAGATGTACGATTATCCTCGTATCAAATCCACTTTCGTAAAAATAGGACACAGAAGTCCAAGCTCAATTATTGAGGGACTGCTTGAGGAAGTTGATAAATGGCGCAACGGCAACTCGCCGAACGATGATATAACTTTTGTTGTGCTCAAAGTAAAAAACAGAAATTGAAATTATTCACGCCCGGTTACCTCTGCCCGCCGCAATTGTACGTTTCAAATTACAAGAGTAATAAATAAATTTCCGTATATCTTATAACATTTTTATTTGAATTGCCATGAGAAATTTGTTTTACTTTCTAACCATACTTTTGCTGCTCTTCTCCGCTAACTGCACAAACAAAAAAACAAGTAACAATAAAGGAGAAACAATAATGAATATTAGCAGCACAGCATTCGAAGAAGGAGGAATGATTCCTTCTAAATATACTTGCGATGATATAAACATCTCCCCTCCCCTGAGATGGGAAGGCGTACCGGAAGAAACCAAAAGTCTTGCACTGATTAACGACGACCCCGATGCACCGATGGGAACGTGGGTTCATTGGGTTGTTTATTCGATCAATCCATCAATCACCAGTTTTGAAGAAAACGTTCCTACCGACGGAACACTTCCGAACGGAATAAAGCAGGGCAGAAACGATTTCGGAAATCTCGGCTACGGCGGTCCGTGTCCTCCGGGTGGCACACACAGATATTTCTTTAAGCTTTATGCGTTGGATATTGCTCTCGATGCGCCGGAAGGATTAACCAAAGCCGAACTGCTGAGAAAAATGGAAGGACATATTTTAGCCGAAGCACAATTAATGGGTAAGTACTCGAGAAAGTAAGAAGTAAAGTTTGTGACAGAAATAATTTAATTTTTTTTGTAACAAAATTGTATTGTGTTTCGTTTTAAAATTGGGTTTTAAAAATTCTCTGACATTCACAATCATAGAAAGGGGCGGTCTATGAAACGCTTCGTTTTAATATTCGTTGTTCTGTTTACACTCCCATTGCTTTCGCAGCAAAAAGATAAACCCTTCAAAACAACTTCACTCAATTTCGAAATTAACTCGTTAAGTCTGCAATCGTTTCTTGGCGGAATAGGCGGAAGGACCTGGCTTAACGATTCATTCGTATTATTGGCAAGCGTAGGTGTCGGCTATAACAGTAATACAACCGAGGAAACAGAAAACCGTACCGAAGGAATAGATAAAACTTTATCGACAGGTTTGAACTTTGGAGTTGAACATCATTTACAATTAAGCGATAATATTTCACCTTATATTACCGGACGATTAAGCGGGTTCTATTCAAAACAGAACTTTCAACCGTCGGTTGATACAACTTCATTTTACAACGAAATAAAAGAATCGGTTACTAAAAAATATACTGTTTTGTTGGGTGTTGGTTTTGGAGTTGAATTCTGGCTTACTAACCGGATTTCATTAGCCGGGCAATATTTATTGAGCTTTTCCTACGGATGGGGAACTACCGGAAGCATCTATCCCGACGACCCCGACCGGGATACTTCTTCTTTTGCATTCGGAACCAATAACTCGGCAATAATTTTGGCAATCTATTTTTAATATGAATGTTTTCTTCACAGATACAAACTGTTAGTTAAACAGATTTTACTGTTCTTGTTCGACCGGTTCATCAGGTATTGTTTTATTTGATTTTATTCAACACCAGTTAGTAACTTATAATTAATATCCAGTTATGATTTGGCAGAAAATAACAAACAACAAAATTCAAATATTATCCAAATTCAAAATATCAATGTTCAAAAGTAGTTTGGAATTTAGTAATTGAGATTTGAAATTTATTTTTTGAAACTTGTCTTTTCCGGTTTATCCGGGTTAGAGTTATTTGAAATTTATCTCTTTCCGAGGTGCCAAATGGCACTATTTGATTAGTAACATTTTTCTTGTGTGTACAAACGTACCGGCAGTTAATTTATACATATAAATTCCGCTTGGCAATCCTACCGCATTAAATTCGACTTCGTACTCGCCTGCCGGTTTCACCTCGTTAACAAGTACTGCAACTTCATTTCCTAATACATCGTACACCTTTAAACTTGCATACTGCTTTTTGCCTATTGCATACTTAATTTTTGTACCCGGATTAAAAGGGTTTGGATAGTTCTGATAGAGATTAAACTCTTCCGGCGTTTCATTTTTATCTTCAACATTGGTAGTGTTTAAGATTGCATCAAAAATTTTATTCCAACCTACTATCGTAACGGCATGGTCATCATTCAATGCGGCAAAAACTCCAAAAGGATAATCGGGAAGCGGATATGGGTATGATGCAATTCCGTCGGTGTTCGAAACACCGGTAATGTTCAAAGTGCCCAAATGCTCCCAGGTTACACGATCGAAAAATTCAAAGTCGGTTTTATCTGTTCTCTGGTCGGAAACAACTATAAATCCCGAGCCGTTATCAACCGGATTATTAATCGGACAATTATAAATAAATATTCCCTCCGCATCCGCATCGAAAACACCCTGTCCGAATTGATTTGAACCATTATCGGTGTAAGGTGTTCCATCGGGATTATAAACATAAATGCCCGTCCGGTTATTTTCATCGGGAATATATATTCTTTGATAAAAATCATCGGCAGCCATGGTTTCCAATCCTTTTTCGGGTACAAACTCGCTTATATAATTTCCCGTAACTGCATCGTGAATGTAAACAATAAAATCTGCCGATACATAAATGTTTTTATTGCCGTTAGTAAGATTCAGTATCGTCATATTCGGTTCCGATTTATAATCGGCACCTGACTTGTTAAAGTTCATCTGAAATGTTAAATCGGGAATTGAAAAAACCGAAACGGTGCTCGAAGGATTACCGATTGCAACGTAAAGTAAATCGGTTTCCTGGTCGATAGCTAATCCGTTAACCTGACTGTTGTTAAAAGTTGAATGCGTCAGCGGAGGCAGTTCATTTCCTTCAAAAGGATATTGCCATACTTCAACAAGCTGATTGCCTTTTGCGCTCACAAACATCAGTGTTTCGGAACTATCGGGTGCTTTCCAAAATTCAATCGTATCGATATTCTGTCCCGAACCGTTTACTTCAATATCCGGGTCAATCGTTATCCTGCCGAATTGGGGCAGTTCACACGGCGGCATCGATTGAGCTTGCGTGAAGCTGCCAATCAAAAAAACAAACGACAAAATTTGAACTATTAATGTCAGACTTTTCGCCGGTAGGAATTTGATTTGTGTAGCCATACTCAATTAAACTCCGTTTTTAAAATTATTCAACTATTTCTGCTTCTAATAGACAACTATCATTCCACTGCAATATAGAACTGGTAATTGCAAATAGTAATGCTCTAATTTTTATCTTTCCGGTAAACTTTCAATTATGATTATTTCTGATTAAAATTCGGGTTCAAACGGCATAATTTTAGAACATGTTATCATCTTTTCACTATTAAAGCTAATTTTGGAGTAATTTTCGATGTCAGAAGAAAAATTTACTAAGAAAATATTGTGCATCGGTGCAGGTTACGTAGGCGGACCTACAATGGCAATGATAGCCGCAAAGTGTCCGCAGTATAAAGTTACGGTAGTCGATATCGACGAAAAGAAAATTGCCGCCTGGCAAACCGATGAGTTACCAATTTATGAACCGGGTTTGCTCGACGTTGTTAAGCAGGCAAGGGGAAGAAACTTATTCTTTACAACCGAACTTGAAAAAGGTATTAAAGAAGCGGATATAATTTTTGTTTCGGTAAACACGCCAACTAAAACATTCGGCGAAGGTGCAGGTAAAAGTGCAGACCTTCAGTACTGGGAAAAGTGTGCAAGGGATATTCGAAGCGCAGCGGAATCGGATAAGATAGTTGTTGAGAAAAGTACACTACCTGTTAAAACCGCAATTGCAATGGAAAGAATTTTAAACGAAAACGATAAAGGACTTCACTTCGAGATAGTTTCCAATCCCGAGTTTCTTGCCGAAGGAAGTGCGATAAGAGATTTGGAAAATCCTGACCGCGTTTTAATCGGTTCGAAAGAAACCGAAAGCGGATTGAAAGCGCGCGAAGAGATAGTGGAGATTTTTGCAAACTGGATTCCCCGCGACCGGCTGATTACAAGCAACCTGATGAGTGCCGAGCTTTCAAAATTAGTTGCCAACTCGTTTCTTGCACAAAGGATATCATCAATCAACAGTATATCTGCTCTTTGCGAAATTGTTGATGCGGATGTAACCGAAGTTGCAAATGCAATAGGAAAAGATTCGCGTATCGGAAATAAGTTTTTAAATGCAAGCGTAGGATTCGGCGGTTCCTGTTTTAAGAAGGATATTCTCAATCTCGTTTACCTGTGCGAAACACTCGGTTTGTACGAAGTGGCATCGTACTGGGAAAGCATCGTTAAAATGAACGAGTACCAGGAAAACAGATTTGTAAAAACAATTACACAGGCATTGTTCAACACGGTAACAAATAAGCGTATTGCTTTATTTGGATTCGCATTTAAAGCAAACACGAGTGATACAAGGGAATCGCCGGCGTTTTACATTACTAAAAAATTAATGGAAGAAAGAGCAAAGGTTGTAATAACCGATCCCAAAGCGTTAGCCAACGCAAAGCGGGACCTTGCTGGTTACAACGATGCTATTGAATATGTAGAAGACCCTTACGAAGCTGCCGATAAATCGCACGCTGTTGCAATTATAACCGAGTGGGATCTATACAAGACACTTGATTACGAAAGAATTTACAAGCAAATGGAAAAGCCCGCCTTTATTTTCGACGGGCGTAATATTCTTGACCATCAGAAGCTTTTTGAGATTGGGTTTAACGTTTATCCGTTAGGTAAACCGCACCTTATTCATTTTAAAGAAGTATAAAAATTTAAAAGACGGCTTACCGGCTCAACCTCCGATAAGCCGCATCATTTCTCTTACAGCTTCTTTAATGCCAACCATAACGGCGCGTGCTATTACCGCGTGACCGATACTTACTTCGTCGATATCCGGAACTTCGCGGAACACTTTTATATTCTGATAATTCAATCCGTGTCCTGCATTTACTCCCATTCCTAATTTTTTTGCTAACTTAACCGCGGCTCTTATTTTTTCAAGCTCGTCAAACTGGTCAGCTTCGGTTACGGCATTTGCAAAAACGCCTGTATGCAGCTCAACGTAATCCGCATCAATTTCCGCTGCTACTTCAATGTTTTTTAATTCGGGTTCTACAAAAAGCGAGACTTCTATATCGGAATCGTGAAGTTCTTTAATTGTATCTTTAATTAATGAAATGTTATCAATTACATTTAGTCCGCCTTCGGTTGTAAGTTCTTCCCTACGCTCGGGAACAAGGGTTGCAAGTTCGGGTCCCACATCGCAGGCAATCTTAATTATTTCTTCGTTGGCTGCCATTTCCAAATCTAACTTTGTCTTTATTAGCTCGCGAAGAAGTCTTACATCGCGTTCGGTGATGTGTCTTCTGTCTTCACGCAGGTGAACAACAATTCCATCGACTCCGGCTTCCTCGGCAACAAGTGCGGCAGTAACCGGATCGGGCTGCTCCTCTCCCCTTGCGTTTCGTAAAGTTGCTACATGATCTACGTTTAATACAAATCTCATTTCTGTTTCCTCAGAATAATTGTTTAACTACATTTATTATCGAACTGATGCCGATGCCGTAATCCCCGGCACGGAACCGTAATGAACAGATTAAATCAATCGAGAACATAATTCCCATATGTATAACAACACCGTAAATAATCGAACGAGTTCTTAAAGCCAGAATTCCCAATGCAATTCCGCCTAAGATTGCACCGAATGTTTCGGCAACCGGTTTTCCGTTATGCAAAATTACAAAAGGTATCATTTGAATGAGAACCGCATAGTAACCGAATTTTTCCTCAAGACCGAACAGCATATAACCGCGCCAGATAAACTCCCATGCAAACATATAAATTAGCATGCCCAATTCGTAAACAAAAAACTTATCCCAAACCTCCCTCACCGAAAGCAGATGCGGATACTTAGCAACAAAAGACGGCTGTGATGAGAAAATCCAGATTACCGGAAGCATTACCGCAAGAAAAATAACGGTAAGTGTAACACCGGTTAGTTTGTCGCCCAATGTTAATCCGTATGAAGATATTTTTTCTTTATGAATAAATTTTATGATGAGCAGCGGAAGAATGAAGAACGTAATAAAATCGCCGATGAACCAGAACAGGTATTCAATCAGATATATATCGGGATGGTTTGAATACGAAGGAAAAATGTTGAACCGGAAAAACCTGCGCGATGTGTAATACCACGAAATGGTCTGCAACACGGCAACCGCGATGAAGATAATAACAACTTTCCTGTCGAGTCCGCTAACCGCATTTTTCAGTCGCTCGAGTTCGTTCCTTAAGCTGAATTTGGAATTTTGCATACCGGCGGAAATTAAATGAAACCATTTTAAATTTGAATAATCTAATATATGGTTTTCGTTCAAATTTTCCCCAAAATGGAAATATTTCTGCTTATTGAATTATTGACAAAAATTTTTTTAAGCATTATATTAGCACTCACCTTTTAAGAGTGCTAACAAAAATTTTTCATTAAACAAATATTGGGAGTTAATTATGAGCGAAGTAAACACATTAACCGATGTAAACATAAAACTTCAGCCGTTGGCAGACAGAGTTGTTATAAAACCTGCCGAAGCTGAAGAGAAAACCAAGGGTGGAATCATTCTTCCCGATACAGCTAAAGAAAGACCTGTAGAGGGAACCGTAGTTGCAGCCGGTCCCGGCCGGAAAACAGACGACGGTAAAATAGTTGAGATGGATGTTAAGGTTGGCGATAAGGTTTTATACGGTAAATACAGCGGAACGGAAGTTACACTTGAAGGTGAAGAATATTTAATTATGCGTGAGAGTGACATTTTTGCAATCGTTAAATAATAAATAAAAACTGAAAATAAAATTTGAGGTAAGACTATGGCTAAATTAATAGATTACGACAGCGACGCACGCGGCGGTTTGAAAGCCGGCGTGGACAAGTTAGCTAATGCCGTAAAAGTTACCCTTGGACCGAAGGGTAGAAACGTTATTCTTGAGAAAAAATTCGGTGCTCCAACTGTTACCAAAGACGGTGTTACAGTTGCCAAAGAAATTGAACTCGATGACCCCATCGAAAATATGGGTGCACAGATGGTTCGCGAAGT
>JAJRSV010000286.1 GCA_024278655.1 Bacteroidota bacterium
AATTAGCATTTGTTAGTGCTGCCTGCAGAAATCTTTCCTCGCCGAATGTATTATAAGCATCGGTTAATCCTTTTAACATTAAAGCATTCCAGGATGTAAGTATTTTATCATCGAGTCCCGGTTTAACACGCCTCTCTCTTGCCTTGAATAAAATCTGCTTTGCTTTATCAATTTTTTCATCGAGAGTTTTTTTGTCGAGTTTATACTTCTTTAGAATTTCATCAACATCACCGGTGCGGTAAAGTATGTTTTTTCCGTGCTCCCAGTTTCCATCATCCGTTACGGAATAGTAATCACAGAAAAGTTCTCCGTCGTCCTTCAGCAGATGAAGAATTTCCTTTTTATACCAGATATAAAACTCGCCTTCTTTTCCCTCGGAATCGGCATCGTACGAAGAATAAAACCCGCCTGACTCATCTTTCATTTCCCTTAAAACAAAAACAATGGTTTGATAGACAATGTTTTTGTAATCCTCGTTACGGGTTACTTTATATGCGTTTGAATAAAGACTAACTAACTGTCCGTTATCGTAAAGCATCTTTTCGAAATGAGGAACCAGCCAGATATCGTCGGTAGAGTAACGCGCAAACCCGCCGCCAATATGATCGTAAATACCACCTCTTGCCATATTATCCAAAAGCGCGGTAACGGCGTTCAGAGCTTTTTCATCATTTGTGTGATAGTTATACGCGAGAAAGAATTCGTAGATATTCGGAAGCGGAAACTTCGGCGCACCTGTAGTGCCTCCTTTATCAAAATCTATTCTGCTAATGGCATTATCGATTGCTCCTTCCAGATCTTCCTTTGTAAACAGCGAGTCAACATCGCCGTAACCGGGAATTTGATGCTGCTTTAAAACATCAATAATTTTAGCGGCTTCTTCATCAAACAAATCCGGGTTTTTTATATAAAGGTCCTTAAAGTGAGTAAGAACCCTCATCCACTCTTCCTTCGGGAAATACGTTCCGGCAAATACCGGGCGACCATCGGGCAGGGCAATTATATTTAAAGGCCAGCCGCCCCTTCCCGTAAGCAGATACGCCGCTTCCATATAAACCTGGTCTATATCGGGACGCTCTTCGCGGTCAACTTTAATCGAAACAAAATATTTATTCATAAGGTTTGCAACGGCAGTGTCTTCAAACGATTCCTTTTCCATTACGTGGCACCAATGGCAGGAAGAGTAACCGATGCTGATTATCACCAGTTTGTTTTCTTCTTTGGCTTTGTTTAATGCCTCGTCGCCCCACGGATACCAGTCAACCGGATTGTGAGCATGCTGCTGAAGGTAAGGGCTCGATTCGTTTATAAGTTTATTTGTGTACATATGATTTTCTTCTTTCTTGTTCTCTTGTGCTTTACAGTTTAATCCGCTTAGTACTGCCAAACTCAAAAAAGCGAATATAACCGTGCGATAAAATTTTTGCATAACATAGTCCGGATAAAATAATTTACGTGTTATAACTTGGTTATTAAAGATAAGTTTTGTTTGGCGAAATCAAAAGCCGGCAATTAGTCTCCAAATCTGAGCCACAAAAAATGTTACAGTAAAGCCCAATGCCAGCGGCAGCAGTGCCGATACAACAGTCCACTTTACACTTCTTGTTTCCTTGAAAATCGTAAGCAGGGTTGTAGAACAGGGATTGTGCAGCAAGCTGAAAATCATCAGGTTCACACCGGTTAACAAAGTCCATCCCCCGGCTTTAAGAATTTCGGCGGTAACCTCGGTGGAGTTTGCCTCGAACATCACGCCTGTACCGTGTCCGAAATCGGTGAGACCGGTAACTAAAACGGTAAGCATTAAGATTGTCGGAATCACAATCTCGTTAGCGGGTATGGCAATGATGTATGCGAGAAGTATTACACCGTTCAATCCCAATAAGATTGCAAAGGGGTCCGACCAATTAATAAATACCGAAGCGATGCTTTCTCCCCCTATGTTTACGTTGGCAACAAGCCAGATAACCAATCCTGCCGGAAACGCAAACACAACCGCACGCCATAAAACTATAAGCGTTCTGTCAATCAGCGAAGTGTAAAGTGTTTGAAGAATTCTGGGTGGACGGTAGGGAGGAAGTTCGAGACTGAATGCAGATGCTTCGCCCTTCAAAACCGTTTTTGATAATGTCCACGAAACAATTAAACTCAACACTACTCCCAGCACCGCAATACCAACAACAGCGGCTGCCGAAACTATACCCGCCAGATATGCGGGAACCGCCCCGCCTATAAAAATAGTGGCAATTAAAATTTGAGTGGGCCATCTTCCGTTACAAAGAGAAAAGTTGTTTGTGATGATTGCAATTAATCTTTCGCGCGGACTATCGATTACGCGCGAAGCTATTACACCTGCGGCGTTGCACCCGAATCCCATTGCCATTGTTAATGCCTGTTTACCATGGGCACCGGCTTTTTTGTAAAGGTTATCCATATTGAAAGCCACTCTCGGCAAATATCCAAAATCTTCCAACAGCGTGAAGAGCGGAAAGAAAATTGCCATCGGCGGAAGCATTACCGCGATAACCCAAGCCATCGAAAGATAACCGCCGTCAATTAATAATCCGCTTAACCATCCGGGAAATCCGATCGACAAAGAAAAACTTTTCAGCACGGGATGAAATTCATCAATTAAAATCGATGCGAGAAACGAAGAAGGATAATTGGCGCCGACTACCGTAAGCCAGAAAACCACGGCAAGCACAACGAACATTATCGGAAAACCGAACACCGGACTGGTAAGTATTTTGTCCAGCTTTTTATCGAAACTGAATACGGCTTCCTTATCCGGCGTAGAGACAGAACGTGCCGCTATTGTAGCAGCATTTTCATAAATCGATTCCATCAGTTTGTCATGAAAATCAACGCCGATTTCCCAACGCAGGTTGTTGGCTAATTCAAGTATCTCTTCCCTTCCGTTTGAACCTTTATTATCCATTATGCAGTTAACTCCGTTTCCAACGACTGTCCATCAATTTCATGTTTTATTTCTTTGATTGTTCCGAGATCACCCGACTTCACCGCATCAATAATACTCTGATCACCTTCGAGTAGCCGAAGAGCAATCCATCTTACATTAGTTACCTGTGGATAAACTTCACTTATTTTTTTTGAAAGAGTTTCTATCGCATAATTCAGTTCTTTTATTTTTGTTTTGATTCTGTACGGCTTACAAACGTACTTACCGGAAGCAACTTCGTAAATTGCATTCGAGAGTTTATCCATTCCCGTCTTTAGTCTTGCTGCAGTCGGAATAACCGGAATACCCAAATCTTTTGAAAGCTGCCGCTCATCAACTTTTATTTTATGTCTTTCCGCTTCATCGATTAAATTAAGACAAAGCACCGCCCTGTCTGTTATTTCGAGAACCTGTAATACAAGATTAAGATTCCGCTCGAGTCGCGTTGCATCCACAACTATAACCGTAACATCGGGCTGACCGAAAAGAATAAAATCGCGGGCAACCTCCTCGTCGGTACTTGTTGATAACAGCGAATATGTTCCGGGCAGATCAACTAATTTGAATTTGAAACCGTTGTATTCGAAACCGCCCTCGGCACGTGTAACCGTTTTGCCGGGCCAGTTGCCTGTGTGCTGCTTCAGTCCGGTAAGATTGTTGAACACCGTGCTTTTACCGGTGTTGGGATTACCAGCAAGGGCAACAACAAAATCGAAATCGTTCATGTTTATGCCCAGCTTCTTTAAGTTGCCGAGATTATGAACCGGACATGTTTCACAATTATCTTTCATCATTACATTCATAATTTTTATTCTTCACTTTCGATATAAATATTTTCTGCCTGACTCTTCCTTAACGCAATGGTTGCGCCTTTTATTCTGTAAGCTATAGGGTCGCCGCCGATGCTTTCAAGTTCAACTTCTATTTCGGTTCCCGGAACCACACCGAGGTCCATCAGCCGTCTGCGCTGCTGCCCCCTGCATCTTCTCGATATTCCCAGTACTTTACCTTTTTCACCCGGCTTGAGAGAGGAGAGTTTTTTAAACGTTCCTTCAATCTTTCTTTCATCTTTTATAGGTGCAACGGTAATGTTTTTCGCAAACAAAGGTGCGAGTACTACTTCTTCGCCGTTGGCTAAAAACTTTATCCGCTCTTTTGTCGATTCGATTAACTGCACCTGCATACCGGGATACAATCCTTCGGCAACAAGCTGGCTGTAGATGTAATGCGGTTCATCTTCGATGTGAATGATTTTAGCGAACTCTCCTATTTTCATCGAGTCGAGAGACTTGCCTTTTTTGCCGGGCAGGTCTCCTTTTGCGGTAGGAATGGGATCGCCGTGCGGATCGAAAACCGGGTTGCCGATTTGTGCGGCAAGTTTATCGGCTTCCGCCAAAGTCATCTGATGTTCAATCTCTTCCGCCGAGTGATGCCAGTCTTCTTCCCCGATGCTTGTTTCGTCTGCAAGATATTTTTCCCACAAACGGTGTATACGAATTACCTTAAGCGCATAAGCCCTTCCGTCGGGAGTTAATGATAAACCGTTTTCGTTCGATACGACGAGTCCCAGCTCCTCGAGCTTAGCTGCAACCTTTGCAGCTTCATCAGCCGAGATTGAAAGACTGCCGGCAATGCTGTTAAGCGTACAATTTATCCCGTTATATTCACAGTTGTAAAGATGCTTCAGCGAATCTTCGATGAGCACGCGGTAAGTGTTTGCTTTGTTCTTTTTGAACCTTGCTACCAATCCTTTGCCGGGATAAAAGATAATCACCAGCAGCAGTATTACTGAGAATCCTATTATTAAAGATGTTAACGGATCAATCATATTTTCTTTGCTTTTTCATATTAAACTTTTACCACAAATACGTTAGCCGCAATTTTACTGCTTATATTAATTTCTGAGTTATCAACTTCAATAAGCATGGATTTATCAAAATCCAGTACATCCTTTACAAGAATTTTCTTCTTCAATTCGATTCCGATTTTCGACAGGTAGGAAAGCAGTCCTTTCTCAAAATCATTTACTCTTACAACTTCAACCGGTTCGCCTTTCCGAATCTGATTAAGAGAATAACACTCGCGCTGTTTCGGCAGGGTACCGTTCTTGTCCGGAATCGGGTCGCCATGCGGATCGAACTCCGGATAATCGAGCATCTCTTCGAGCCGGTTTATTAATTCCTCGGAAGAAGAGTGCTCGAGGTTTTCAGCTTCGTCGTGTACTTTATCCCATGGCATTCCCACAACCTGATGCAAAAACATTTCCCATATCCTGTGCCGTCTTACCATACTACGAGCATACGTTTCGCCCTTTTCAGTAAGCTTGATGCCCCGGTAGCGTTTATAATCAACAAAGCCGTCCTTCGAAAGCTTTTTAACCATATCGGTAACGGCGGCGTTTGAAATATCTAACTTTTCCGCCAACTGCGTGGTTTTAATCCCGCCCTCCTCGTTCCTGTGGCGGTAAATAGTGCTTAAATAGTCTTCTTTTGAAATGTTTTTCATAACAATAAGAAATTTAAGCAAGCTTAACTTTTAAGTCAAGTGCATTTAAGTTATGCGTGTTTTAAGACACCGGATTTAGACCGGCAGATATACGATTAAAATATTTCGGCGAAAGATTCATTTCATAAAGTATTATCACATCTTTTCTAATGAAGAAAACCGGGATTCAGTATGCTTTTAAAGACCAAAAAGTGTTGCTGAAATGGTTGTAAGTTATTTTTTGATATATGGTTGCGGGGGTAATCATCAAATAAAAAGACACGGTGTTTGGGGAGTTCTGCCTGCACGAAAGCAGGAGATGAATAAAGAATTCGCGCATTAGCGGCAATTTTAAAATTAAATAAAAATAAGTTGGTCATGAATGAAGTAATGGAAGCGGTATATTCCGGTTCTGTTTTTCTAAGCTTGCATAAGATGATACTTGCAACTACAACTATAAATTATAATTTTGTTATTCATTCATCGTACCTCCCCTCAACAATCTCAAGTATATCTTCCTCGAACGAATCGAATGGTATTTCAACTATTCTGCCGATTTCTTTTCCGTCTTTATAAAAGATGAACGTCGGGACAAAATCAATTCCCAGGGTATCGGCTTCGTCGCCTTTGCCATGCTTTTCCCTGTCAACGTTTATCAGTGTTATTTTGTCGGTCGGATATCCGATTTCATCCATCAGCTTGTAAAATTGCGGGACTTCGTGGCGGCTGTCGCTGCACCAGGTTCCCATCACAACGGTTATCTCCACATCTTTCAGTTTATCTTTCAGCAGGTTTGCTTTAGCACTATCAGGTTCATACATGTTATAAGTCGAGTTCCACCACCAGCTAAAGCTTGTATCTTTAAATGCTTCAAGTGTTGTAAACCCGATAAGCATCGGTTTGCCGGTTTCTTCATCGGTTGTTAAAGTATTATAATCCTGTGCGAACAACGGTAATGATGCAAGAGTGAATAAGAGAAAGTATTTCATTTTATTTGTTCCCTTTATCCTTCATTGTGTTTCTTATATCGATTCCCCAAAGAAGTTTATTGCGTAATGTTTCGAAGTACGAAGTAAACGAAGTATGTATAAGCTTAAGCGGTTTGTCGCTCTTTTTTATTTTTATTTCGAGCGGAGGCGGAAAGTTATACACCCTCTGCCCGTCGCAGCTTACCTGCACTTCGTGATGCGGCGAATCGGCTTTAATTACAATCTGCTGTTTGCTCGAAAGCACCAGCGGACGCATAGTTAAGCTGTGCGGTGAGATAGGGCAGATTGTTATTGCATCAGCCGAGGGACTTACAACCGGACCTCCGGTAGAAAGCGAATACCCTGTTGAACCGATAGGTGTGGCAACGATAACTCCGTCTGCCGAAAATGAAGTAACATATTCATCATCGACCCAAACGGTAAGCTCAATCATTTTGGGCCAGCCGTCTTTATCAATTACAATATCGTTAATACCATGCAGAATTTCTTTCGGGTAGGAATCACACTCACCTATTAAAACCATTCGCTCCTGTATTTGATAATTTCCGCTCTTTAAATCCTCAATAATTTTATCCATCTGCGAAACATCCGCCTCGACTAAAAAGCCGAGCTTGCCGATGTTCACGCCGAGCACCGGCTTATCGTAAAACTGTGCGTTGTAAGCTGTGGCAAGCATTGTTCCGTCGCCGCCGATTGAAATTATGATATCGCTTTTTTCGTAAACCTCTTTATCTTCCGTTTTGAAGTCTTCGTCAATTTCAATTTTTATTTTTTCATTCTCTTCGCTGAGAGATGAGGTTAGCAGATAATCGATTCCGTTTGCCTTTAATTTCTTCGTGAACTCGGCAACAACCTCAAGCACGTTTTCTTTGGTAATATTTGCAATTATTCCGAGTGTCATTCTTCGCTCTTTAGAAACTTTGTTAATTGATTCCGTTTCAAATTAGCTCTTAACTCTGCTTTC
>JAJRSV010000287.1 GCA_024278655.1 Bacteroidota bacterium
AGATTTATATGCGGAATACCGTATGTTAGAGCTTGAATTTTTGATTGTGAAGATTGTGCTTTTTTATTTTATCCCTGAAGGTTGATAAACTTAAACCTAAACTTCGCGCGGCTTTGGTCTGGTTGCCGTTCGATTCTTTTAACGCTTCTTTCAACAGGTTATATTCAAGACACTGAACGATTTGTTCAAAGCTCATCGATTCGTCAATAAAACATTTGTTACATGCTTTCAGCAAAAACTCAACCGGATTTTCATTTTGAATTTCAGCCGGGAGGTCTTTCAGTTCTACTTTTCCGTCAACAAACAGCGAAAGCCGTTGAACCACGTTACGTAATTCCCTGACATTTCCGGGCCAGGAGTAATGAACCATTGCACGGAGAGCATCCTGCGTAACAGCGATTTTTTTTCGAGGTTGAAAAGTTTTAAGAAAGTGTTCAACGAGTGCTGGAATGTCATCGCGCCGGTCGCGCAGCGGTGGTATTTTAACCGGTACAACATTTATCCTGTAAAACAAATCGGCTCGGAAGATACCTTTGTTTACAAGTTCTTTTAAATCTACTTTGGTTGCCGTAATTAATCTTACGTCAATCGGAATAGGTTTTGTGCCGCCGATACGCATCATCTCCCGCGATTCCAGAACACGCAACAGTTTTGTTTGAATTTGAATAGGCACATCGTCTATGTCGTCTAAAAAGATGGTTCCCGTATTTGCTATTTCGAAGAGACCTTTCTTTTCCTGAGATGCACTTGTGTACGCACCTTTTTCGTGTCCGAAAAGTTCGCTTTCCAGCAAGTCGGCAGGCATTGCAGAGAGACCGATTTTTACAAACGGGCGCTGACTGCGCGGGCTTGTCCTGTGTATATATTCGGCGATTATTTCTTTACCCACACCCGTTTCGCCTATCAGAAGAATGGAGCTGTCGGAATCGACAACCTTATCGATACGCGAAAGCATCTCGCGCATCATTTCGTTCTTTGCAATAAGCGTTATTGATTCGATTGGTCTCATTTCAATTTAATTAATCATTTTTGATTTCAGCATATCCTCGGCAATTGTTCTCCGGAAATCATATCCACAACCCGGCTGCTTCCGATAGATGTTTTCATTATAACCGTTCCCGGGTCTTCATCCGTAACGGTTCCGATAATTTCGGCATCTTTTCCCAATGCATCATTGCGGATAATGCTTAACACTTCATCAGCTATTTCCGGTGATACTATAAATAACATCTTACCTTCGTTCGCAATATACAGTGGGTCCAGCCCGAGTATTTCGCAGGCGGCATCAACCTCGCCGCTTATCGGAATTTTTTCTTCTTCGATGAATATTCCAACACCTGCTGTTTCTGCAATTTCATTAAGTGCGCTTGCAATACCGCCTCTTGTCGGGTCGCGCATCACATGTATATCGTTGCCGAACTTTTCAATCTGTTCGAATAATTTGTTCATCGGTGCGGTATCGCTTTTAACCGGCGAATCGAACTCGAGCCCTTCGCGTGCAGACATAATCGTTATTCCATGCTCTGCAATTTTACCGTTGATGATTATTTTGTCTCCCGGTTTGCATCTTTTAGGTGATATGCTGATGCCTTCTTTTATTTTTCCGATTCCGGAAGTGTTAATAAAAATTTTATCGCCTTTTCCTTTATCAACCACTTTGGTATCGCCGGTTACAATCTTCACGCCTGCTCTGTCGGCAGTACGTTTAATCGATTGAACAATCTGCCAAAGCTCTTCGATTAAAAACCCTTCCTCGATTATAAATCCAACCGATATATACAACGGATGCGCACCTGCAGCGGTTAAATCGTTTACGGTACCGTTAACTGCAAGTTCTCCGATATCGCCGCCGGGAAAGAATATAGGTTGAACAACGTAAGAATCTGTAGTGAACGCAAGCCGTCCTTTTTCGATGTTGAATATTGCGCTGTCGTGCTGTTCATTCAGGAGTTCGTTATCAAAATGCGAAAAGAACATTTTGCTGATAAGCTGGTGCGAAAGAGTTCCGCCGCCTCCGTGTGCAAGCAGCACTCTGTCGTAATCGCTCTTCGGTATCGGGCATTGCAATCCCTGCGAAAAATCTATGTTGTTTTTGCCTTTGTCGTCTGTCTTCAATTTTTATAATCCTGTTTTGATTACATCATCAATGATGTTTTTATTATGCATATTCAAAATTAAAATTCTTTGTGATACTTGATGTCTTTGAGTCTTTGTGGCAACAGGAAAACATACATTATCCACAAAGTCCCATAGTCTCAACGTCCCACAGTCTTTCAATTAACCTCAGTTGTTTTTCTATTTATCTTCCCGTAATGAAAGTACGCCGCACATGCTCCTTCGGTTGAAACCATCGGTGCGCCCAAAGGATGTTCCGGGGTACACTCATTTCCGAATGCACTGCATTCCACCGGTTTCTTTAATCCCTGCAGAACTTCTCCTGCAATACACAACGGCGATTCGTTTACTTCGATGCTTTCTACGTCGAATATTTTTTCGGCATCGTAATCGGCGTATTTATCTTTAATCTTCCAACCGCTTTGCGGAATGGTTCCTATGCCGCGCCATTTCCTGTCGGTTGTTTCAAACACTTCATTGATTAATTTTTTAGCAACTATATTTCCTTCTTTGTTTACAACCCTGCTGTATTGGTTTTCAACTTCGTAGCGACCCTCTTCCAATTGCTTAACAGTCATGTAAATTCCCTGCAGGATGTCAACCGGTTCGAAACCTGTTACAACTATCGGTGTCTTGTATTTTTCCGCAAGGGGGAAGTAGTCTTCGTAACCCATAACCGTGCAAACATGACCTGCTGCAAGGAATCCTTCTATCTTATTTAATGGAGATGAAAGCAGCGCATCAATTGCAGGCGGAACAAGCACGTGCGAACACAACAACGAATAGTTTTTAAGTCCTTTCCGGTGTGCTTCCACAACCGACATTGCATTTGCCGGGGCAGTTGTTTCGAAACCGACACCGAAGAAGACAACTTTTTTATCAGGGTTTTGCTCTGCAATCTTTACAGCATCCAACGGCGAGTAAACCATTTTAACGTTTCCGCCTCTTGCTTTAACGCTTAACAAATCGTGTTCGGAGCCGGGCACGCGAAGCATATCGCCGAACGAAGTGAAAATAACATCATCCCTCGATGCGATGTTAATTGCTTTGTCGATTATCTCCAACGGCGTTACACAAACCGGGCAGCCGGGACCATGAATCAATGTTATCTCTTCGGGAAGCAAATCCTCAACATTATATTTTAAAATCGAGTGAGTCTGCCCGCCGCATATTTCCATTATCTTCCACTCTTTGGTAGTGATGCTTTTAATTTTCCCCGAAAGGTTTTTCGCTGCAACCGGGTCGCGGTATTCATTTAAATATTTCATTCGATGTCTCCCATCTCTTTAAGCATCTTCAATGTTTCTTCGGCGTCTTTCTCATCGATTTTGTTGAGTGCAAAACCGACATGAACCATAACGTAATCGCCAACCTTTACTTCCGGCAGCCACTGAACACAAATATCTTTTGTTACACCGTTAAAGTTTACCTTCGCCATTTTCAGGTCTGGATTGCTTTCATCAATCGACATTACTTTTCCGGGAACGGCAAGACACATTACTTTACCTCTCTGGTTA
>JAJRSV010000288.1 GCA_024278655.1 Bacteroidota bacterium
CGTCAAGTTTTCCGTTAAGTTCGGGGATTACTTTTCCTACTGCTTTTGCCGCGCCGGTAGTTGTAGGAATAATTGAAAGTGCAGCCGACCTTGCTCTTCTTAAATCCTTATGCGGTAAATCAAGCAGACGCTGATCGTTTGTGTATGCGTGAACAGTTGTCATAAAACCTTTTTCAACACCGAAAGCATCATTCAGTACTTTCACCATCGGTGCAAGACAGTTGGTAGTGCACGAGGCATTTGAAATCACTTTCTCATCGCCGGTTAAAGTATCGTCGTTTACACCGAGAACAATCATTGCATCCACATCACCTTTCGGAGGAACGGTAAGAATAACTTTTTTGGCGCCCGCTTCAATGTGTTTCATACAATCTTCCTGCGAACGGAAAACCCCGGTCGATTCTATAACGATATCGGTGCCTAACTCGCCCCACTTAAGGTTTGCGGGATCTCTTTCTGCTGTAATTTTTATCCTGTCGCCGTTTACAATCAAATCGTTTCCGTCAACTTCAATTTCGCCGTTAAACCTTCCGTGAACCGAATCGTATTTTAATAAATGAGCTAAAGTTTTAGCATCGGTCAAATCGTTTATACCAACAAAATCGAATCCGCCCAAATCGAGACATCTCCTGAAAACCAATCTTCCGATTCTGCCGAAGCCGTTAATTCCTACTTTAATTGCCATTGGTTATCTCCTTCAATATGAATTTTAGTTTGCAAAAAATTTATCTGCAAAATTACTTAAAGGCGCAGGGAATATCAATTCTAAAACATCAGACGAGGGACAATTTGCAACTTTAACCTGAGTGATTCATCAAATACAGAAAGCAGAAAGACAAATTTCATATATTTGTATTAAGGAAATTTCTTAATCCCGAAACGAAAGGAGATGCGAAAATGATTTCTGAAAAAATACAGGATGCTCTTAACAAACAGCTTAATGCCGAGTTTTACTCTTCTTATTTTTATCTTTCAATGTCGGCTTATTTCGAATCGAAAGATTTGATGGGCTTTGCAAACTGGTTCAGGGTTCAGGCAAACGAAGAATATGCTCATGCTATGAAAATATTCGATTACATCTACCAGATTGGCGGCGAAGTTAAGCTGATGGAAATAAAAGGACCGAAAACCGATTGGAATTCTTTCCTCGAAGTCTTCCAGGATACTTACGAACACGAACAAAAAGTAACAAAAAGCATTAATGAAATTCTTGATTTAGCTTACAGCGAAAAAGATCATGCAACTGTAAACTTTTTACAATGGTTTGTAAGCGAGCAGGTTGAAGAAGAAGCTACCGCACAACAGAATCTGAAAAAGATGGAAATGATTGGTGACAGTAAAGCCGCATTGTTTATGTTAGACAGGGAATTGGGAAGCAGAGTGCAATCACCTGCTTAAACTTAACTGAAGGGGAAAGCACGTTAAGAATGTTTCCGTCATCGCTTTCCCTTTTTCTTTTTCCCTCTCTTTTTGCTTTTTTCCGTTTTCTCTTTAATTTCATTCATCTGCTCATACAACAAATATTTAATACGCAGTACAACTTTAAGTGCCTCTTCATATTCAAGTTCTTCCTCGGCAACTTCAAGCGCCTCATCAAGAAAACTTTCTTCTTCTTTCGTATTTTTTACCGCCCAGGCTCTGCCAATACAATCAGCAATATCTACAGCCCAATTCGTAAAATATATTTCTGCTTCCGATACCTCCGCGCCCGATGCAATTTCTGAAAGCCGTTCTTCAGTAAAACCGATTTCAATTAATGCTACACTAGCAAAAGGTAACAGCAAAGCACCGCCTTCCGGTAAATAAGGAAATACCTCGTTAAGCGAATCAGGTAATTCGTTGGGTATTTCTTCTAAAAAATCATCTTCTGTTTCAATTAAATCTTCTCCGGTTTCGTCATAATCAAAATTAATTTTAATACTATTAAACCATTTTGTTTTTCCTGCCGGAGAAAGGTTATCCAGTTTATTACTATTGGGTGCAATTTTATCGTTCCATGCATTCATTATCAAATTAAAAACATATTCGGCTTCTTTAACAGACCTGAAACTTTCTATGTTCTGCTTCTTAAAATATTTATTCATCTGAATCTCCTGGAAACGATTCAAATCATCCGTCACAGCGTCCAGATCAATGGGATTCCCATTTTCGTCAGTAAAATTTTTAAGATTGTCGCGTGCCTTTTTATTATCCGGGTCTTCCTTAACTGCAAGCTTCCAATATTCCACAGCATCTTCCTTCCGGTCGCTAAGCCAATAAAGAATGCCGAGATTATTCAAACAGTCGGATCGTGCATCTTTATATTCTTCCGGGGTAAGATCATAGGATTTTTTGTAAGCTTCCTCTGCTTTATCATATTCCCCATAATCTTCATATACTTTTGCCAACTGGAAATACACTTCATATTCATCCGGGAATTTTTTAACAGCTTTTAGTAGCAACTTTTTAGCTTCTTCCAATTTACCTGCACCGGCAAGAGCTATAGCACCGAGGGTATAAAAGAAAAAATTGTCGGGAAATAGTTTTCTTGCGCTCGAACATTCAGTAATAACTTTTTTAAATTGACCGCTAATCAACAACTTCTGCAGTTCTAAAACTTTTTCAATCTCTCTTTTCCTGTCGACTAAACGATAGATTTTGGGTTCTTTCTTTTTCAAGGCAATATATAATTGATGAATAATATTTAATTAAAGATACATCTATTTGTATATGCTAAAATCAAATTAATGTCGAATCAAGACTATTCAAACCGGGAAACACATTCTAAAACTATTTGGTTAACCGTTTTAATTTACGAACGTACCTGCGCTCGTCAAATTCCCTTCCGCAGCGCATAATATTCCATATTTCATCAACCAGCACCGCGGCAATTTTATGAACAGCATCCAAATGAGAATCACCTTCTCTTCTGAGTTTATTATAAGTTATTCTTGTTTGTTTCGGGTCATTGTTGTTTAATTGATTTACTACAATCGCATCCAACGATATGTGTAAAAAGGGATTGACTTCAGATTCCGGGTCGTACTTATAGCCGAAATCAGTTGAATTCCAATCATCATAAAATTCAGGATGCTGCTGCATAAGTTCACCGATAACTTTGTCTTCTCCCTCAAGTTCGTCACCGGAATTAATAGCATTCCAGATAAAATGGAAATGCTCTCTCGATACCACACTTAATTGTTCTAATTCATTTGGTTCCATTTTATTACTTTGAAGGTTGTTAATTACTTCCTGATTTACTTTTTGCTTTTTTTCTTCATTTTAGTTTTTCTCTTTTCCTTGCCGGTTTGTCCATATCGTCAACATCCGTTTCCTGTTCCAAAAATCCGTTGATATCCGGGACTACTTCTGGTGCCTCATCTTCAGAATCAAATTCATCCTTGCCAGGTTTTTTCAAGTAATTGCCGGTCTGAATATTAATGACCAGGTTACAATCCTCTTTTATTTCCCGAACAGATTTCCTTTTCTTTCCGCTTTTTGAATTACCGTTGCATAATTATTTTTCTTATCATATAGAATATAATTCATTTCAAATAAAATCAGAAAAGGTTGTCGTTTTATTTCGCTTTAAATTAATTAAAAACTTCGAATATGTTCTTAAATTACCAGGAAATCTTAAAGCTTCAATAAGTTGTATTCATGGAATTTAAAACAAAGTTCATTAAAAATTCTTTCACTTGTATTAATAAAAATAATTCCTTACCTTTTACCTAAAAAGTAAGGAATTTAAAATGATTTCCAAAATCACTTCAAAATATCAGACTACTATTCCAAAAGAGATTCGCCGTTTACTGAAGTTAAATGTTTCGGATAAACTGGAGTGGAAGATAATTAACAATAAAGTTTATGTCAGTCCCACAAAAAATGATTTTTTAAAACACAAAGGTAAATTTCACGTAAAAAAGGGAAAGACTAAAGAGGATATTGACAAAATCAGAAAAATTATAGCTAAAAAATATGCTTAAAATCATTCTCGATACTAATTGCCTGTTAGCTTTTGTAACAGACCGAAATAAAAAACAAACGGAAATTATTTACGGGATATTTGAGAAAGCGTTAAATAGCGAGCTGACTATTTACATTATTTCAAACGTTATAACCGAGTTCGTATATGTTATGGATAAAATCTATAATATAAAAAATGAAGAAATCAATGAGATAGTTCGTGATTTAATAGAAACTCCAAATGTTGAATTTCATCCTGGTTATTTCCCCGATATTATTTTCAAAATATGGCCACAAAAGATAAAAGACTATGGTGATGCAGTATTAAGCGCCGCTTCAATACAATTAAGTGTTCCAGTTTATACATTCGATAAAAAATTCAGTAAACAATTATCCGAGACAGGTTGTAAATCAGTTTTATTGAAATAAGATTGATACTAAAGTGATAATCTTCTTACGGATAACAAACAGATTGGATTCACTCAATCGGAAACGCAGTATGCCGCATCGAGTGAACAGTGTTTTTAACGGGAAGTTTTATTTCTTTCTTTACTCTTTTTTCAAAGTAATCTCTGAAGCGGGTTATCATATGCCTTACGGGCCAGGCGGCTGCTTCGCCCAAAGCACAAACGGTGTTGCCTTCGATATTGCTTGCGATTGAGATAAGAAGATCAAGATCGGCAGAAGTGCCGTTACCGGCTAAAATTCTTTTTAAAACTTTTTCCATCCATCCTGTACCTTCGCGGCAGGGTGTGCACTGTCCGCACGATTCGTGATGATAGAAGTGAGCAATACGTGCAAGTACTTTAACCAAATCGGTGTCTTCGTCCATTACCATTATTCCGCCTGTACCGATTGCAGAGCCGGCAGCTCTTAACGATTCGGCATCCATCTTAATGCCTTCAAGCTGGTCGCCACGTAACGGCGGCATAGATGAACCGCCGGGAATAACGCAAAGTATTTTTTTGTTACCGGGAACTCCGCCTGCATACTTGTAAATAATATCTGTTAATAAAGTGCCTGTTGGAAGTTCGTAAACACCCGGTTTGTTAACATGCCCGCTTACACCGAACAGCAATGTGCCGGGATGTTTCGGCTCGCCGATGTTTGCAAACCATTCCCAACCTTTTTCAATAATCTTTGGAACGTTGGTTATTGTTTCAACATTGTTAATCGTTGTGGGGCATCCCCACAAACCGTTTTGTGCAGGGAACGGTGGTTTTACTCTCGGGTATCCCCTCTTTCCTTCTATCGAATTCATCAGTGCAGATTCTTCGCCGCAAATGTATGCACCGGCACCTTTGTGAATATAAATATCACAGTAAAAATCAGTGCCGAAAGTTTCTTTCATCTTCTCGCCAACGAATCCTTTTTCGTAAGCATCGTCAATTGCCTTCTGAAGAAGTTTAATCCATTTATGATACTCGCCGCGAATGTAAACATAAGCGGTCTTTGCACCGATTGCGTAGCAGGTAATTAAAGTACCTTCAATCAGTTGATGCGGATTGTACTCGAAGATTTGCCTGTCTTTGAAAGAACCCGGTTCACTTTCATCTCCGTTAACGCAAAGGTATTTCGGTTTGTCGGTTGTCTTCGGCATAAAGCTCCACTTAAGTCCTGCCGAAAATGCAGCGCCGCCTCTGCCGCGCAAACCTGATTTTTTAACCTGGTCAATAATATCATCGGACGACTGGCTTAAAGCTTTTTTAATTGCTTTATAACCGCCGTTGGCAATGTAAACATCAATCTGATGCAAATTTTCTATATCGGGGAGTACAATCTTTTCCATTTAATTCGTATTCTTTAAGGATTCTAAAATTTCTTCTACTTTTTCTTTTGTAAGGTTCTCGTAGTAATCTTCGTTAACTGCAATCATCGGTGCGGTGCCGCAGCTTCCCATACACTCAACCTCTTCCAATGAGAATTTTTTATCTTCCGTAACTTCCATATTATCGATTCCTAATTTATCCTTTACTCTGTTCCATATATCGTAACCACCGCGAAGCATGCACGAAACATTTGTGCAAACCTGTATGTGGAACTTACCCATCTGCTTTTGATGATACATTGTATAAAAAGTAACAACGCCCAAAACTTCTTCGGCGGGCATTTCCAGAATCTTTGCTATTTCTTTTATCACTTCGTTCGAGATGTATCCGTTTTGCTCCTGTGCGATATAAAGCGCAGCCATTACCGCCGGCTTTTTAACCGGATACTTGCTAATCTCTTTTTTTATTCTTTCAAGATTTTCTTCTGTGAACCTGAACTCCATTTGCATCCTTTTATTTATCTGCTTCACCCATTATCGGATCGATGCTGCCGATAATAGCAACAACGTCCGAAATCATATTACCTACAACTAATTTGGGAAGTGCCTGCAAATTGTTGAACGAAGGAGATCTTATCTTACACTTCCACGGATGACCTTCGCCTTTGCTGACGAAATAAAAACCGAGTTCGCCTTTCGAACCTTCGATTGCATGATAAACTTCTCCTTCCGGTGGATTGATACCGAAATTCACAATCATAAAGTCGTGAATGAGTTCTTCCATCTTTGTATAAATTTCTGTTTTGTGCGGAAGAACTTTTTTCGGTTCATTCAACAACACATCACCTTCGGGCATTTTCTCAATTACCTGTCTTACAATCTTCGCGCTTTCCCTCATTTCATCCAAACGGACGAAATATCTTGCTAAGCTATCTCCTTCGGTAAAAGTGGGAATTTTAAAATCAACCTCGTTGTATTCAAGGTACGGTTGTGCAACTCTCAAATCGTGTTCAACACCCGAAGCTCTTAAGTTTGGTCCGGTAAACCCAAGATCGATTGCATCCTCTTTACTCAAAACCCCGATACCATCAAGCCGGTCGATAAAAATTCTGTTCGTGTTAACCAACTTTTCGCACTCGGTAAGGTTTTCATCAAACTGATCGATGAACCACTTTGCCTTTGCAAGCGCCTCGGGCGGAATATCGTTTGCAACGCCGCCAATACGGGCATAACTGTTTGTGAATCGTGCACCGCAAAGCATATCCCAAATGTCCAATATCTTTTCACGCTCTCGTAACGTCCACAGGAAAATTGTAAGTGCACCGACATCCATAGCAAAAGCACCGATAGCAACAAGATGCGAAGCAATTCTTGCAAGCTCGGCAACCATCATTCTGATGTACTGTGCCCTCGGCGGAGCTTCGATACCTGCTAACTTTTCAACGGCTAAAACCCAGGCAACGTTGTTTGCCATCGGCGAAATATAATCGAGCCGGTCTGTGTGAGGAATGAACTCGAAGTAAGTCATATTCTCGGCTAACTTTTCGTAGCCGCGGTGCAGGTAACCGAGTTCGGGAACGCAGGCAATAACAGTCTCGCCGTCCAATCGAAGTACAAGCCGTAATACACCGTGAGTGGCAGGATGCTGCGGACCCATATTCAAAATCATTTCGTTTTCTAATGCATCCTCAACAACCAAATCGGTATCAGCATCAAGCAATGCCTGAATTATTTTCGGATGAACACCGTCACGAATATCTCTGCTGTCTCTAACTTCTTTATCCATAAAATTTTTTATTTCTTTGGTAATGGTATTGAACCGGGAATTCCCATCAACGGAAAATCTTTTCTTAATGGATAATACTCGAATTCTTCGGGCATATACATTCGGCGCAAATCGGGATGCCCGTTAAACTTAATTCCGTACATATCGTAAGTTTCGCGCTCCTGCCAGTTAGCACCTTTCCAAACAGAAGTAACCGAATCGATTGAGCAATCCTTTTCGTCAACGTCTGCTTTAAGGCGAAGACGGAAATTGTTTTTGAAAGAATAAATCTGGTAAACCACCGTGAACCTGTTTTTGCGTGTTGCCCAATCAACTGCCGTTACATCGGTGCATTGCAAAAATTCAAGTTCGTTATCGGTTTTAAGAAGTTTACAAACTTCGAGTACAATTTCTTTGGGAAATTTTACAGTCAATTCACCGCGGAATTCTGAAAACTCAAATTCTGTTTCGGGGAATTTTTCTTTAAGCTTTTGCGAGAGTAGTTCTTTAATTTCCATATAATCAATTATTCTGTATTACGTCTAACTCGGGTAATTTAGCATCTTTAAAATCGGCAGCTTTTGTTCTGCCAATTTTTTCCTGAATCTGAATTAAGGCGTTAAGAAGGTTATCCGGGCGGGGCGGACATCCGGCAAGATAAAGGTCAACCGGTAAAAACTGGTCAATTCCCTGCACAACAGGATACGAACGGTACATTCCACCGCTCGATGTGCAAGCACCCATTGCAATAACCCATTTGGGGTCGGGCATCTGGTCGTAAATCTTTCTAACCACAGGAGCCATTTTGTAAGTAACGGTTCCCGCAACAATCATCAAATCGCATTGCCTCGGTGTAAAGCGCATTACTTCTGAACCGAAGCGCGCAATATCGTATTTCGGATCGCCCGCTGCCATCATTTCGATAGCACAGCAGCTAATTCCCATAGGCATCGGCCATACTGAATTCTTCCTTGACCATGCAACAATTGCATCAATCTTGGTAGTAAAAAATCCGTTATCTTTTAAATAGGATTCTAATCCCATTTGAAGCCGCCTTTCTTATATGCGTATAAAAACCCTAACTCTAATACCACTAAGAAAACAAACATCGAAATAAAAACCGAAATCCCGAATTCGGCAAACAATCTTTTGAACTCAACCGCCCAGGGATAAACAAAAATTACTTCGAGGTCAAAGATAATGAAGAGCATCGCAACAAGATAGTACTTAATTGATATCCGTTCCCTCGTCGTACCTATCGGCTGCATTCCGCTTTCGTAGGTCGAAAGCTTCTCTTTGTTGGGTCGCTGCGGTCCGAATAGCTTGGATGCAGAGACGGTCATAAACGCAAAAATTATTGCGATTACTATTACAAGAAATATTGGAATGTATGTTTCAAGCATATAATATTTTTTAATTTATTGGCATCAAAATTATCCAAAAAAAGCATGATTGTCAATTTAAACTGAATTACTTGTTCTTTGTGCCTGGTTCGTAGTTCGTGGTTGTTTTCGATTACTAAAGTTGTGTATCGTGCTTTTTTTTAATCATCATTCTATTTTGTAAAGAACCGCGGGCGGGTTATCGAACGAATAGAGCACTTTTAAGCCCGGATGTGTGTTTTCAGGATTAAGCAGCTTTTCGATTTTCCTCCTGTTGGCAGCTTCAATATTACTGAAGAAGAGATAATCGACATGGTCCTTTCGCAATATATTAATCAGTTCATCATAACTGTCAACTAACGGCATGTAGTAAAACTCCAAACCGAGATAGTAAGCAACGTGCGGTTTTCTCGCAGCTATTTTTTCACCCTGCCTGTTTTCGCCAATATTTTTTTTGAACCAATCACCTAACTCCAACAACTCTTCCGGACCGGAATTAATTCTTGACGAGTTAAAAGAAATTGATTTTGAAAGTGTTGCAATGCAAATTATCAGTAACAAAATATAACCGGTTCGTTTAAGTATTTTATTCATCTTTAAAAATTGCGGCGAGAAGAAAATTTGTACTGCAATTACGGCATAGAAAGGAATCAGAAACAAAGAGAAACGTTCGCTGTAAAAGACAAGCAGAAGTATGAAAAAGAAAAAGATGTTCATCAGGTAATATGCGAACTCACGTGTGCGCCAATAGCTGAGAGGATTCCGGATGAGAAGAAAGATTATTCCCAGTATAACAAACCCGCCTGTGTACCATCCCATAAGATCATTCATATCATTCAAAAAATGATCGGGGACATTTGCGGCTGTTGATGCAGCGAACTTTAATGGATCCTGCTTAATCACATCAAACAGCGATGAGTACTCGCCGCTTTTTTCAACCCAGAACTTATCCCAGGGAATTTTATTCTTACCGTATAATTCGTATGCAATGTTTTTATAATTTTCGTTGTAAAAGAAAGAACCCTTCTCACTCAAACAATAAATTCCCCACGGTGTAAAGGTTAAAACAAACAATGCAACAAACAGCAAAGAGGAAATTATTCTTTCTCTCCTGCTAACCTTCCAATAATTTATGAAAAGAATTACCGGAACAAAACCGAGCAGGAATATCCCGTTGTAACGAGTCAAATATGCCAGTCCGGCAAACAGTGCAGAGATAATCAGGTTTGTGTAATTAAGTTTTTTCTCTTTAAGGAAGAAATAGATTGAAGCCGTTGAAAGAAAAATAAAAAACATATCGGTGCCGGCGCTGTATGTATGCTGCACGAATACAGGATTGAACGCAAGCAGCAGTGTTACAAAAAACGCAACGGCAGGCGAGAATATTTTTTTAATGAGTTGGAAAGTTAAATATATTACAAGTGCAGCCGAGAAAATTGCAATCAGCATTCCTGCATAAAAGTAATCTCCGACAATCAGATAAAACAAACCCAGCACAATAGGATAAAACGGACCTCTGAAAGCATCGATAAGTAAATGACCGGATAAGAAAGATTTTGCAGCCGGAACGTAAAGCCAGAAAAAATCGGTTTCCACTCCGTAATCGGCTACTTTGTGGAATGTAAAGCTTACAATAAGAAGAATTACAAAATAGAGAGCGGCAATAACTAATCCGAGACGGCGATAGTTTACAACCGATTCGAAAAGCTCGTAAAGTGACTTTGCCGTATTTTCATTATCAGATTTTGAATCCGGTTTATAAGAGTTCATCTAAATGCACATCTGTTGAATAAAGAAGCATTTCGAATATAACCAATTTTTTATATGGATTGAATGCGGAATAATTAAGTATTTTGAAACCGGGAAATGAGAACCGATAAAAATTTACACTTAAAATTTTTAGTAACTATTGCTTATTTTATTTTTACGGATATCTGTTATTAATTAACAAACACTTGCTGGTTTGATAAAAAAATTATTTGTCTCATCAATATTAATCTTTCTTTTCGCGGTTAACGGCTATGCGCAAAGTTCCGTCGATTCGCTCGAATATTTGCAAATCGGACCGGCAGCTAATATTCTGTTTTCGAATTACGACAAGCAGCTTAACACTACTTACCTTAATACCGGTTTCAATTTAAAGGGAGATTTTTCACCGGTTGTTCTGCAGGTTAACGAAAACTTCCGCTCTTCCATTTTCCGTACCTCTACCACAAGCATCCGTGACGAGCAGTATTTATCTCTCTCCGGCAAGTATAAATTCAACAGGAAAATTAATCTCGGTATTGCCGCAAGTTCAAGCATACTCTCAGACGACAGAAACATTCAACTGAATCAAACAAAAATTAATTACGTTACTCTTTTCAGCGGAATAGAAGTACTGCGCAATGTTTATATCTCGCCATTCGGCGGCTATTCGAACAACGAACAGTTGGGCGAATTCGATAACGGTCCGGTTTACGGAATTGAAGGAGTAATGAGAAATTTTTTGTTCACTAATTTTATTATTAACTCCCAGTTCAGGTACAGGAATGAGGACATATTTCCCCGCCGGAATCTTTTAAGGTTTTTCAATATTTCGGTAACAAATCCTTTTAATCCCTCAGTAACCAATTACATCGAAGGAAGATACTCGAGCAGCAGAAAGGATTTCTACTTTCCCGCCGATTCAATCACTTCGGGCGAGTTTGATATTGTGAACAATATCGAAAGCCGTACCGAATCCATTTTTTCGGCTTACGACAGAATCGTATCGGACAACATATTTACCAATTTTTCATTGGAACTTATGGGAGGGTTAAACTGGCGGACCATCGACAGGAACAAGCGCTACAAAACTACCGAACTCCAGTCGCCGAAAATTTTCGATACAAAAATAGAAGAGTTGATTTTATCTTTTCAGTCAACGCTTTATTACCGAACCGTTTCATTCGATGCTTCGCTCGGTTTAACTTTTGCCGAACGGGACGAGAAAAATATAACCAAACCGTTCGAAGGCGTCGATCAGATATTTTTTGAACAGCGCTCCGAACAGGAAAGCAGAAAGAATAATAACTCAACCCGGACAACGCTTGCACTAAGAGGAAGATACAAAATTTCGGAAACGGACAAATTCATATTCAGTCTCTATCAAAGCAAACTCCGTTACGATGCACCGAGTGAAGACAACGACGACGACAGGGATGAGCTTTTATCAATCGTCAGGCTAAGATATTCAAAATACCTTTCACCTTTTTTCGAAGCGTTCATTAATGCCGAAGGAACTTACAGTCACGTTGTTTATCTGTTTGCAAGCCGCAGTTCCAATAATAATGTAAACAGGGTCTTAAGTCTCTCGCTCGGCGGATATTACAGAGGAAAGAATGTTTCGTCGCTGAACCGTTTTGAAGTATCTGCCAATTACACCGTTTACGATTTTGAAGATTTGGCTTCGAGCTTAAGAAGTTTTGCATTCAGGCAGCTTACCGCAACCGATTCATCAAGAGTAAACTTAAGCCGCAGATTCGCATTTGTTATAACCGGTTACGTTAAGCTTTCGGAACAGGGAGATTTGAACTGGGGCGATTTTGCGGAAAGACCGACAAGATTCTTTCAGGAAATTTTTACCGATCCGAAACTGCTTCTTACTTATAATGATGCTTATTTTGCAATCGGCGCCCGTTACTTTTCGCTGAATACATTTAATTACGAAGGACAGACGCGAATTCCCGATACAAGATATTTAAGTATAGGTCCTTTAGCCGAATTACTTTACAATGTGTATTCAAACCTTTATCTTAAAATAACAGGTTGGTATGAATTTATAACGATAAACAATACGCAGACCAGAGAGCAATCGAATTTAATTATGGCATTAAATTGGAGTTTCTAATTGAAAACTTTAAAAATTTTCTTATCTTAAACTAAACAATTACCCGGAATAGTTTGTCAGAACCTAAATATCATTTAGAAATAGATAGCGACCCCAATAATCTTATACTGGTTGAAGAGTTTGTTAACTACTTCAGCAGGGATTTGAAATTAAGCGAGGAGAAGATATCGAATCTGTTGCTTGCAGTAACCGAAGCGGCAACAAACGCAATCATCCACGCAAACAAATCGGATAAAAGTAAAAAAGTAAACATCGATGTATTCACCGGTCCTTCGAGTATAACGATAAAAGTAAAAGACGAAGGCGAAGGGTTTGACCCGGGTGAAGTGCCCGATCCGACGGAACCGGAAAATTTACTGAAAGATTCCGGTCGCGGTATTTTTCTTATGCGCTTCTATGCCGATGATTTAAAATTCAACCGCACTCCCACAGGGATGGAAACGATACTTACAATAAAGATTTAGTGATTTGGTGATTTTTTGATTGCAAGATTACAAGATTACAAGATTGCAAGATTGGATGATAGTCTTGGGAAAGATTAAAGACTAACCCACCTACACTGAAGTTTCGGTGGGCAGGAGTAAAAAGACAAAAGAAAACAACTCAATCGCCAAATTACCAAATCAACAAATCAACAAATGACAACGAATGACTACAAATGACCCAATGACGAATGACCATTGACAAATGACCCAATGACGAATGACCATTGACAAATGACCCAATGACGAATGACCATTGACAAATGACCCATTGACGAATGACCATTGACAAATGACCCATTGACGAATGACCATTGACAAATGACCCATTGACGAATGACCA
>JAJRSV010000289.1 GCA_024278655.1 Bacteroidota bacterium
ACCCGAAGATTTTCTTCCATTTAAATAAAGTTGTAAAGGAAGTCCTGGGCAAAGAAGTTAACGGCAACAAAACTATGACCGGTGTAATCTTGGAAGATACCAGGGACGGTTCGACCGAAGAGTTCAAAGCTGACGGTTTATTTATTGCAATCGGTCATAAGCCGAACACAGATATCTTCAAAGGGCAGCTCGAAATGGATGATGTCGGTTACCTGAAAGTTAAACCCGGCTCAACATACACAAGTGTTGAAGGTGTGTTTGCAGCAGGTGATGTAGCCGACAGCAAATACAGACAAGCCGTTACTGCTGCAGGTACTGGCTGTATGGCTGCCATCGATGCCGAGAGATGGCTTGAGATGCAGGAAGGATAAAATTGTAGGACAGACTTCAGTCTGTGCGTTAAAAAATTATTATCATTGCGTAGGTCGAACAGACTGTTCGACCTACAGTAAAAAGGATATCCTCTTTAATTTGTTTTGTCTTCCACTTTGTCGTTCACGAAGCTTCGCTTCGTGTTACAGTTAAATTAACCTTGCTGCTTTTCTCTCAGTTTGTTTGAAACTACATTTGCAATTACGAATCCTAAACCTGTAAGAACAAACAGCAACAGCGGAGTCCAGTAATTCTGGTGCGTCGATTCTTCTAACATCATTCCCAATCCCAATCCCAAACCGAAAAAGATACTGATGATACCTATCTTCATCATTCCGAAAGGATCACGTTTTTGCTCGAAGAATTGTTTTATCTCTTCTGCAGAGAGTCCTTTCTCGATTAGCATTTGCCGCTCCTTCGACCTGAAAAAGACGTAAGTTACAATGATTATTCCGAATACCAGTAACATTATTATCGGTATAAATACGGCAATTACGGCTTCATCCATTTTTTACTCCTGTTATTTTGTTTACAAAAACTTTTTGACTGAACCGCTTAATTCCTGGTTACAATCATTTTTATTCTCTTTCTGTTATTGACAAAGACTTGGTGAAAATGGTTACAAATACGATTGCTATTGGTAACAGCAAGTAATATTTTCCTTAATGATATCGTGATTATTGTGTCGTTTGTAACCAAGGTGCACAATTATTAGTCAAATTAGATGATGAAACAGTTAACGGATTGGGAAATAATTGAATCTGTTAAGAAAGGGAATCAGTCCGACTATTCAATTATTATCGACAGATATAAAAACAAAGCGTATTCGCTTCTTAACAGAATGCTTAAGAACCCACAGGACGCCGAAGAAGTGCTGCAGGATTGTTTTGTTAAAGCATATAACTCGTTGAGTAGTTTTAAAGGTGAAGCAAAATTTTCAACCTGGTTTTACAGGATAGTTTACAATACAGCATTAACGAAATTAGCATCGAAAAAAAGGAAGACTGAAAATCAAATGTCATCGGTAGATGAGCATATAAATTTAGAAAGCGCTTATGATTTTAAAGCATCGGAGAAAAAAGATTTTGCAGAATTTGTAAGTGGATTAGTTAATCAATTACCTGAAAAGAATGCTATGGTTTTAAATCTGTTTTATCTGAATGAAATGAGCTGCGAAGAAATAAGCGAAATAATGAACACATCCGTATCGAATGTTAAAGTGATGCTGCACAGGTCACGCAATGCTTTGAAAGATTACATACTGAAAAATAATCTTGTAGAGGAATTATTATGAACCTTTTGAGTGATGAAATATTAAACAAATATCTTGACGGCGAACTCACTCCGACTGAAAAAGCCGAAGTGGAAGAACTGCTTAAAGAATCGGAAAGCGACAGGAAAAGATTTAACGCATTAAAATTAATTCACGAAAATCTTTCGGCGATGGAAATCGATGAAGTCTCTCCCGGCTTTAACGAAAAGGTAATGCTGACATTAGAGAAAAAATATGCACGCACAAAGCAGCAGAATTATTTTATCGCAGCGGTTACGTTCTTCTTTGGTTTTATCTGTATCGGCATTGTTGCTTATTTACTTTCCGGAATTATATCTTCATCAGGTGGAAGCGAATCAACAAAACTTATTGACATTATTAAGCAAACGGGTGAGGTAATTATTACATTCTCACAAAAGCTTTTTACAGGCGAGGGACTTTCTATTATCGGTTCCGTATTTTCATTCGTAATAATAATTGCCGGTCACATTTTTTACGAGCAGCAGAAGAGAATGAAGACTAATTTAGGGAGGTAATAGTACAGCAAAACTACCTACTGCGTTGCAAGCGTTTTCTTCATCAATCGATGATTTTGAATAACGAACACCGAACAAAGAATGATGAATGTAGAAGTTGGGATGTAAAATACAATTTTCATTCAATCATTCAGCCATTCAGTCATTCAATTTGCGCAGGAGAGACAATGCTTCGGCGCAGGCGTGGACGCCTGCTTACGCTGATTATTATTGCAATCGTTTTATTTTCTTTTGTCTTTTTACCTTTATCTTTAATCTTCTTTATTTCTCATCTTATTTTCAAAATCTGTAAATTCGGACTTCTTATCAGACGGATTTTGGTTGAATTCTGACTATAAGAGTATGAAAGAATTCTTTGTGTTACTTTGAGACTTTGAGTATTAGTGGCAATTAAAGGATTTTGTATAAAGTTAGTTTTATCATTAAAGGATAAAATAAAAAATGAAACACAAGTCAGGTTACGTTGCAATACTCGGTTTGCCGAATGCGGGTAAATCAACTTTACTTAATACGCTGCTTGGACAGAAGCTGGCGATAACCAATAAAAAACCGCAGACAACAAGAAAAAATATTCTCGGTATTCTTTCCGATGAAAATTACCAGGTAATCTTTCTCGATACCCCCGGCATTCTTAAACCGTCGTACCTGCTTCAGGAAAAAATGATGGAGCAGGTTGCAGCATCTGTTAACGATGCCGACCTTGTGCTCCTGCTGATCGATGCTGGGAAAGATCCGTTAGGTGAAGAAACATTTAAACAGGAATATGTTACAAAGCTCTTTGAATCGAATAAAAAAGTGATACTTATAATTAATAAAGTTGATTTGATAACACAGGATAAAACGGAGCACCTGGTAAAGCATTTTGAAGAGATGGGTAAGTTCGAATCGGTCATTCCGCTTTCGGCAACACTTAACTTTAATATACAACGGCTGCTTGATGAAATTCTGGAAGCTCTGCCCGAAGGTCCGAAATACTATCCCGACGATATCGTTGCAGATGAAAGCGAAAGGTTTTTCGTTTCGGAAATTATACGTGAAAAGATTCTGGATCTTTACCGCGAAGAAATTCCTTACAGCACCGATGTGCATATTACGGAGTTCAAGGAAAGGGAATCGGGCAAGGATTATATAAGTGCGGAAATTGTTGTGGAAAAGGATTCGCAGAAATCAATCATTATCGGTAAAGAAGGAGCGGCGATTAAAAAGTTAGGACAAATAGCCAGAGAGGCGGTCGAAGAATTTTTAGGTCGCCCTGTTTTTTTGGAGCTACGAGTTAAGGTAAGAAAGAAATGGCGCTCGGATGAGAAATGGTTGAAGGCGTTTGGGTATGTAAAAAAGGATTGATGAATTCAGTCATTGGTCATTAGTCAATAGTCATTCGTCATTTGTTGTCATTCATTGTCATTTGTTGTGGTTGTTGGCAAAGTTGATTGTGTAGAACTCATTCATCCATTCAATTTTCAGATTGGGTGATTTGGTGATTGAGTGATTTACTTTAATCTTTTTACTTTACTCTTTAATCTTTCAATCTTGTAATTTTGCAATCTTGCAATTTTGTAATCTTGTAATTTTGTAATCTTGCAATTATAGACTTTTATCTTTTTACTTTAATCTTTACTCTTGATGAAAAAATATACCGGCGAAGGCGCATTACTGTTAAATACGATTATCTGGGGTGCAACGTTTGCAATAATTAAAAACGCATTGCAGGATGTTTCACCGATGGTATTCATTTCGCTTCGGTTTACCTTTGCCGCACTTATCCTTCTGCCGTTTGTCTTTCATTCGTTTAAAAAATACAGCAAGCCGCTTGTGCTTGGCGGGGCACTGTTAGGTCTGTTTTATTTTTTAGGATTCGCAACTCAAACAATCGGACTTAATTATACAACTGCAACAAAGTCAGGATTTATTACAGGGACGTTTGTTGTATTCACACCTATCTTTCAACTTCTGATTGAGAAGCGGGCAGCGACTAAAGCTAACATTGCAGGTATTGTTCTGGTTTTATTCGGTTTGATTTTCCTTTCAAGTAAGGAAAGTTCTTTCTTTAATATTTTCACTGAGCTTGGTAAAGGATTTAACATCGGTGATTTTTTCACAATCCTTTGTGCTATCTTTTTTGCGCTCTATCTTGTTTATATGGATATCATCTCCCGCAAGTTCGATTATATGCCGTTGGTGTTTATACAGATTGCAGTAACGGGTGTCGGGGGAATTGTGGCTGCATTAATTTTATCGGGCACCGGCATCGAAACGATTAAGTTTTCTTTGGGAACCAATCTTATCTTTGCGGTGCTTTATACTTCATTGCTGGCTACTATCATTACTACTATCTTGCAGACGAAGTATCAGAAAGTTGTTTCGCCGACTAAAGCGGGAATCATCTTTTCACTCGAACCGATTTTTGCTGCATTTATTGCTTTCTTTGCACTCAACGAAAAAATTTCTAATTTTGGCTTCGTTGGAAGCGCTTTAATTTTTACCGGCTTGATTGTGACCGAAGTATTCAATAAAAACAATTACGAAAACAGCAATGGAAGTCAGAGCGGAAATTATCGTTAACGGTTTGGTTCAGGGAGTCGGGTTCAGGTATTTTGTTTACAGAGAAGCACAGCGTTTGGGAGTAAAAGGATTCGTGAAAAATTTATACACGGGTGAAGTCCTGACGGTAGTTGAAGGAGAAAAAGCATTGATAGAAGAGTTGATTAAGAAAA
>JAJRSV010000290.1 GCA_024278655.1 Bacteroidota bacterium
AGAATAGAAGTAAGGTTAAACAAAGGAAGTATAGATATTTCATAATTTCCCTCGGGAAATATCCAAATAAATAATTTTGATAATAATCTATGAAATAATAACAGGTGAGTCAAGAAAAAAACGTTTAGCAGGAAAAAAAACCGGTTAAAAAATAACCGGTGTAGTCAAGTGCCAGTCACCTTTGCGGATAAAACCGGGTTAAGGTGACTGGCACCGGGTACTTACTTAAGCAGCAACATCTTTCTTACCTGAGAAAATGAATCTGCCTGAAGTTTATAAAAATATATTCCACTCGGCAGACCTTCGGCATTAAACTCTGCTTCGTACTCTCCCGCAGGTAGTTCTTTATTAACAAGTGGCGCTACTTCGTTACCTAAAACATCGTAAACTTTTAAGGTAATTAAACCACCCCTTCCGTCCCCTCTTCCTAAGAAATCCCTTCGGGACAGGGAGGAGAGACTTTGCAATAGAAAACATTTCTTTATACCTTGATGAATTATTTTTAATAATAATCAATTTTTCCCGGAGGAACCTTGGTAAAAGATTCAATTGTAAGTGTAGATATGGGTGGAACAAAAGTTTTGGCTTCGGTTGTTAACAGTAAACAGGGAATTATTACCCGTGTTAAAAAGCCCACCGATCCTAAATCATCAGAAGCAAAATATATTAGTCAGCTCGCAAATGTTGTAAAGGATGTGATTGATAAAGCCGGAATTAATGAAAAACAAATAAAAGGCGTATGCCTCGGCGTTCCCGGTTCGGTTAATCCTGTTACCGGTGTTATAAGTCTTGCACCGAATTTGGGATTGAAAAATTTTCATATAAAAGAGCGGCTTCAGGAAAAGCTTTCAATTCCGGTGCTTGTTGAAAACGATGTGAATCTCGGTGCTATCGGAATTAAAAATTTTGGAGTCGGCAAAAACTCAAAAAATCTATTAGCTGTTTTTGTTGGAACCGGAATAGGCGGCGGATTAATTATTAACGAAAAAATTTACCGCGGCTCGAATTTCGTTGCCGGAGAAATCGGGCATATTCTGGTTGATGCAAACGGTCCGGTTTGCGGATGCGGAAACAAAGGATGCTTTGAAGCAATTGCGAGCAGGACTGCGATAGTTAATAAAATAATTGCTGATATTAAATCGGGTAAAAGTAGTGTGCTTGCAGACAAAGTAAAAGCAGGCGAAAGAATAAAAAGCAAAGCTTTAGCCAAAGCTGTTGCTGCCGGAGACAAAGTTGTGATTAAAAGAATTTCGGAAGGATGTGAAGTTATCGGTGGTGTGCTGGCATCGCTTGCAAACTTTATGAATTTCGATATGATTGTTTTAGGCGGCGGGATGATTGAAGCACTTGATAAGTTTATGCTGCCGAAAATAAAAGACGCATTTAATAATCATGTTTTAAAAGCATCTGCAAAGGGATTGAAAATTCTTCCTTCGAAGTTGGGTGATGATGCTGCAATCTGGGGCGGTATCGGTTTGGCGAAAGAGTTTTTGGATGTGAAAGTTTAATTGTTTGGATGGTGATTGTAGCGGGAAATTATCAGCCACTAACCTGCCTGACGGCAGTCAGGTTGCACGAATTTCCACGAATAATTAGTGTTAATTAGTGAAATTCGTGGCTCATAAAGTTTTTATTTTAATTGGGATTCGATTTCAACCAACTCTTCATTCAGCTTTTCCCACTCCCGCAAGTTTTCGGCAAGCTCTTCTTTTATGGTGCCGAATTCTTTATTCAGCTCTAATGCTTTTTGAGCGTCGTTGTATGTTTCCGGTTGGGCAAGAGCATATTCGAGTTCTTTTTCTTTCTTCTCGAGCTTTTCGATCTTCTCCTCTAACTTTTTAATTTTTTCGATAATGTCTTTGGTCGCTTTGTACCTTGCCTGGCGTTTTTCCGCTTCTATTCTCTTCAATTCTTTTTTCGATGCTGTTGCACTACTTGCTTTTTCAGCGGTAGCTTCTTTTTCTTCTTCAATTAATTGTTTTCTTTTATAAAGATAATAATCGATACCGCCTTCAAAGTTTTTAACGCTGCCTTTTCTAATCTCAACCACTTTATTTACAATCGGTTTAAGAAAATCCACATCGTGCGAAACAAGAACCAGAGAGCCGTTGAAGTTTATCAATGCCTGCTGCAGCACTTTTTTAGATGAGATGTCGAGATGGTTTGTCGGCTCATCGAGTATGATGAAATTTGCTTTGGTTAATAAAATTTTTGCCAAAGCCACACGACTTTTTTCTCCGCCCGATAGTACACCAACTTTCTTAAAAACATCATCGCCGTTAAAAAGAAATGCCCCAAGTAAAGTGCGGAGTTCGCCCGGAGTTTTACCTTCTGCCGCTTCAGCAACCGTGTCAAGAATATCCTTATCGGGATCAAGATCATCCGCAACATCCTGTGCGTAGAATGAAATGACGGTGTTATGTCCCAAAACCCTTTCGCCTGTATCGAAGTCAATCTTTCCGGCAATAATTTTTGCAAGCGTTGTTTTGCCTGCACCGTTCGGACCGACGAAAGCAATTTTGTCTCCCCGGTTAACCGTAAAATCAAGCCCGTTAAAAATTACGTTTGTGCCGTACGACTTTTTAACCGCTTTTAATTCAAGGTTCAGTTTTCCGCTTTTAGGAGGTTCGGGAAAGCAGATATTAATTTTGCTTTCGCTTTCCGGCAGTTCTACAAGCTCCATCTTTTCCAATTGTTTTATTCTACTTTGAACCTGCCGGGCTTTTGTGTTCTTGTATCTAAACCGCTCGATAAACCTTTTAGTATCTTTTATCTTTTTCTGCTGAAGCTCGTAACTGTGGATTAACTGTTCGTCCCGTTCCTCTTTAAATTTAAGATAAGCAATATAATTTCCATTGAACACGGAAAAGTTTCGGTTAAAAATCTCGTAGGTTTTGTTTGTTATTTCGGTTACAAAGTGTTTATCGTGCGAGACTACTATTAATGCCCCCTTATAATTTTTAAGAAAATTAATAAGCCACTCAAGCGAATCGAGGTCGAGATGGTTTGTCGGTTCATCAAGCAGCAAAATATCGTTCTGCGAAATCAGAAGCTTTGCAAGCGCAATTCTCATTTGCCATCCGCCCGAAAATTCATCGGTTAGCCGGTTAAAATCATTTTCCTCAAAACCCAGTCCGTGTAAAATCTTTTTTACATTTGCCGAAGCACTGTATGAGTCCAATTCTTCAAGACGCAAATGAACATCGCCCAACTGGTTTACCAAATCTTTCTGTTCCTCTTCGCTAATCGATTCATCGGAAAGGGCTTTGGTAAGTTCAGCTTCTTTTTCTTTTAAAAGAGTAATATCGGAAAGAGCAGTCGATGCCTCATCGAGCAGAGTATTGCCTTTGTACGTAACGTTTTCCTGCGGGAGGTAACCGATGGAAACATTTTTTTGCTTTACTACATTTCCGGTTTCCGGCGGGAGCTCTCCGTTGATTATTTTTAACAGAGATGATTTGCCACTTCCGTTTGCACCTACCACTGCGGCTTTGTCGCCCGAATTAATTTTTAAGTTTACGTTTTCAAATAAATACTCTCCGCCGAATTGCAGAGAGATGCCAATCAGATCTATCATGGAATTGAATTTTTAATTTTGAAGTGGAAAAGTAAATCTACCTTCTGATAACTGCAACTTTACCGGTGACAATATTATTGCCTTCGGTATCGAATGCAACAATAATATAAACGCCGGTATTAACAATATTACCTTCGTTGTCTCTTCCGTCCCACGAAGCTGTTCTGCCGCCGGGTGAGTAGAACTCGGCAACCAACTTTCCGTCAACGGTTAGTATTTTAATTTTAGTATCGCGTATCAGTCCGTCGATTGTAAGCAGTTTTGTTCCGTCCGACACATAAAACGGATTAGGATAGACGAAAAGCTTATCGAAAGCTTCCTGCGGTTTGATGAACGGCGTTTCGAACGATGTTAAACCCTTGTCGGTTCCGGCATAAACTATTCCTGCGTTTTCATCGATGGCAACGCTTGTTATTATGTCTGAAAGCAGCGGACTGTTTTTCGAATCGAGTGCAGCCAATAACCGCGAGCCGTCGGAGTTAACAAGCAGAAGTCCCTGGTTTGTAGCAACCCACTTTTGATTTAACGGATCAACCGCAATATCGTTTATCGATTGCTGCCTTAATGAAAAGACCGATGAAACTCTTAACGCTTCGCCGCTTGAAGATGTTATGCTGCTTGTGTTCGAAATAATGTTAACACCCAAACCGGTTCCGACCCACACATCACCTCTTCTGTCAACCACTACCGTTCTTATTTCGTTACTGTTCAATCCGTTGGCGGTAGATATAAAGTTTGATCTGTCGTCTGTCGGGTCGTCGTAAGTTTTCATTTCGTTAAAGTAGAACAGACCTCTTTTTGCCGCATCGTTCGAGTTGAACCATTTTGTATCGTACGGGTCGATGGCAAGATTGAAGTTCTTCTTCAATACAAAATTCTGCGCTCCGGGAATTTTAAAATGATACCACGCACTATCGGGTGTAAGCATACTTAATACTTCTCTGTTGGCTGAGGAGAAGTTTAAAATCCATAAATTATTGCGCGAGTCTGTTCCGAATCCGCTTATAACCAAAAAGTTGGGATTCTCGGGAATGCCTTTCATATCGGTATTACTTGCATCGAAGGTTTCGAAGAAGTCGCCGTCTTTTCTAACGAAGCCGTGTCCCCAGGTTCCGAGATAAGCTGTATTATCAGGAGCGGTGTAAACTTCGTAGATATCGTTATGCGGCAGCTCCGGTGTGTTGTTCACGTCGTAGTTAGTCCATACTGTTTTATCGAACGTGTAAAAGCCGACGCCGGTTCCGTCTTTTCCGCTGGCTGAATAGAAGAGCCCGTTTTCATCTACACTTATGCTCGGGAACTGATTGGCTGCGGGACCGTTCGGAATCAGGTAATCAGCCGCACCGGAAGAGGTTAAATATAAAACGCCGTTGCTTGTTGCGGCAGCTATTGTTCCGTCAGCCGATAAGTCCATTCTTTGGGCAGGGAACAGCAAGTTATAAAGCAATACTGTTGAACCATTTCTGTAAAGATAAATAGCATTATCGGATAAAAATAAAAGCGAGTCGCCTGCGGTAATTACATCCGATATGTTGGTATTTGTAAACTGGTCGATGAACGGTACCCAGCTTGTTCCGTTGAATTTTGCAAATCCTTTATCTGTAGCAACGATAATATCACCGAGGTATTTAACTATCTTTTTTGCTTTGTTGGATGGAAGTCCTTCGCCGGTTGTATAAACATTCCACGATTCCGGTGCCGATAAGTTAACCGCTCCCTGCTTTTGAACAGCAACGCCTTCTTCGGTGCAAACATAAAACAACCCGAACTTGTTTG